>NZ_JBWJFQ010000030.1:0-74026 GCF_057784235.1 Mesorhizobium sp. CNPSo 4670
CTCGATGTGGTGCGTTCGCGCCGCAATCATTTTGCTCCCGTGCTGACCAGGGGATACCCCGACATGCTCGGCCAAAGGCGTGCGTCGTGAAATCGGAGACAGTCATGAGCCCCCATCCGCAACCAGAACTCCGCAACCACACGTTAATGGTCACCGTATCGTCGAATGACGGCCGGCCGGTGCTGGACAGAAGAGCCTATGAAAGCCTGGCAAAGACCTTCCATGAAGCCGCCGACAATGAGGAGGTGCGCGTCGTCGTGCTGCGCGGCCTGTCAGGCTGCTTCTGTCTCGGCGGCGATTTCTCCGAATTCCTTGACGCCACCAAGCACCAGAAACTGATCGCCGCCGTCACCGATCTGTTTCGCACGCTGGCGACGTTTCCCAAGCCCATCCTAGCCTGCGTCGATGGCGATGCCGTCGGCGTCGGCTGCACGATCCTGTTCCATTGCGACATGGTGATCGCGTCCGATCAAAGCACGTTCCGGGTGCCGTTCGTCGATTTTGGCCTGGTCCCGGATGCCGCGACCAGCATCCTGGCGCCGCAGAAACTCGGCTATGCCGGTGCTTTCCGCTTCTTCTGCCTCGGCGACACGCTTCGCGCCGAGGATGCCAGGGCGCTCGGCCTCGTCGCCGAGATCGTGCCGGGCGGCAGCGTCGAGGACGCGGCCCTCGGCCGGGCGAGACAACTTGTCAAGAAGCCGGTCGCCGCCTTGCTGCAGACGCGGGGCCTGCTCAAGGGCAACACCAGCGCGCTGTGCGACCGTATCGATCAGGAGATTTCGCTTTTCCAGCAGGCGCTGCAGGACGACACCACGCTGCGGCGCCTGCAGCGCATAGCCCGGCTGGTGGCTTGAACGGTCCGACCGAAAGGCGTCGACGACGAACGCGCCGCGCGGCCTCTGGCAGCGCGGCGCAAAAGACGTCAGTCTTGCTTTCCCAGAAACGACGGCCCTTCGCCAATGATTTTCCTGTCTTCCTTGCCGATGATGTCGAGATCGCGCCCGTCATAGGGCAGCGACAGGAGGATGCGCCGAATGACCGCCAGTCGGGCGCGCCGCTTGTCATTGGCCCGTATGATGATCCACGGCGCGAATTCCTTGTGGGTGCGCTCGAACATCGTGTCGCGGACCTTGGTGTAGTCGTCCCACTTGGTGATGCCGGCAACGTCGATCGGCGAAAACTTCCAGCTTTTCAGCGGGCTGAAGCGGCGATCGTGAAAGCGCTCGAGCTGCGTCTCCTGGCCGATGTTCAGCCAGAATTTGAAGAAGTGGATGCCCTCATTGGCGATCATCCGTTCGAAATGCGGTGTCTCGTCGAGAAATTGCTCGTGCTGCTGCGGCGTGCAAAAACCCATCACCGGCTCGACGCCGGCGCGGTTGTACCAGGAGCGGTCGAAGGTGAGGAACTCACCCGATGTCGGAAAATGGTCGACATAGCGCTGGAAGTACCACTGCCCCTGCTCGGTCGGGGTCGGCTTGGTCAGCGCCACGTTGCGCGCGGTACGAGGGTTGAGGTACTGGCGCAGCACGAAGATCGTGCCGCCCTTGCCAGCGGCGTCGCGGCCCTCGAACAGCGCCATCACCCGTTTGCCGGTCGACTGCAGCCACGCCTGCGCCTTGACCAACTCGATCTGCAATTTCTCGAGCGTCTCGTCATACTCGTCGCTTTTCATCTTCTTGTCGTAGGGGTAACCGCCGGCGGTCAGCTTTTTGTCTTCGACCCAGTCGGGAAGCACGGGATTTTCAATGTCGAATTCCCGCTCCTTGCCGCCGATCCTGATCTTCAGCGGGCCCGAAGTCGGCGCGGCGGGAGTTTCCTTGGCTTTTTTCATCGAGACGAACCCTTTTCTGCTTCCGGACTCATGCTATTGGGAGCCACTACAGCACTTTTGATTTTGCGCATGATCCTTTCAGAAAATCGATTCCGATTTTCTAGGTCATGCGTTAGACCGGTCCAGCGGAAGTTCCCGTCACCGGTCGGGTGCGAGGCATAGGGTGCGGGCGCGCGAGCGAATGGCTGACCTGGACGCAGAGCAGAGAGGCACGGCGCAAGGCCTGGCCATCCGACTGTGGAACAGCCGCTGGCTGCTGATTGCCGGCGTCGTCGCGATTCTCGCCGTCTATGCTTTGGCCGCGATATCCGGCTTTGTCGTCCTTGCGGCGCTGGCGCTGCTGCTTGCAGCGGCAATGCTGCCGGTCACCGGCACGCGCCAATCGGCCGAGAACGCCGCGGCAATCGAGGCAATCGGCCTGCAACGGCTCTCCGGCGAATATCTTGCCGCCGCCGTCGCCGACCCGCTGATCATCTTCGACCGGACCGCCACCATCGTCCACGCCAATGCCGCCGCTTTCGCCGCCTTCGGCGGGATTGCGCCCGGTCTGTCGCTGTCGCTGAAATTCCGGGCGCCGGAAATGCAGGCTTTGCTGGACGGCGTGCTGTCGGGCGATGTCGCCTCTGACGTCGTCGACTATACGGAGAAGCTGCCGGTCGAACGGGCTTACCGGGTGAGTGCCTCCTCGGTCGGCCACGGCACCGATCTCTATGTGCTGGTGTTCAAGGACCAGAGCGAAGCGCGCAGGATCGACCGCATGCGCGCCGATTTCATAGCCAATGCCAGCCACGAACTGCGCACGCCGCTCGCCTCGATCTCCGGCTTTATCGAAACGCTGCGCGGACCGGCCCGCAACGACCCGGCGGCGCGCGACCAGTTCCTGCAGATCATGCAGAGCCAGACCGGGCGCATGGCGCGCCTGATCGATGATTTGTTGTCGCTGTCGCGGCTCGAGATGAAGCCCTATCTGAAGCCGGGAACCGAGGTCGACCTGCGCGAGACGGTCGACAGCGTCATCGATTCGCTCGGACCGCTGGCCACGGAAAACAGCGTTGTCATTGAACGGGACTACGCCGACGGGCCGCTTGATGTGCCGGGGGATCGCGACGAGCTCTTCCAGGTTTTCGAGAACCTCCTGGAAAACGCCTGCAAGTACGGGCAGTCGGGCGGCCGCGTCGTGGTGTCGATCGCGCGCGGCGATCCCGGCTCGGAGCCAGGCATCGACGTCACCATCAGGGACTTTGGCCCCGGCATTCCCGAGGAACACATTCCGCGCATCACCGAGCGCTTCTATCGCGTCGATGTCGAGACCAGCCGCACCCAGAAGGGAACAGGCCTCGGTCTGTCGATCGTCAAGCATATCCTGACCCGCCACAATGGCCGGCTTTCGATCAAGTCCGAGTTCGGCAAGGGCGCTGCCTTCTCGGTTCATTTGCCGACGCACTGATACTGCCCTAGTTTTCCACGGGACCGTTTCTTTTTTCTGTCATCCGGCTAGCGTATCAGCGGGGGATTCGAGGAAACGACTCAAAAACAAGACACCCCGTGGGAAGGCATTTTGCCATGCAGTCCGTGCATATCATGAGCGCCTATGACGAGGAGCTGAAATATCTGTCGAAGCGCATCGCGGCGATGGGCGGCCATGCCGAGCGTATGGTCGAACAGGCGGTTGCCGCCCTCGTCAATGCCGACCCCGGCCTCGCCCAGAAGGTCATCCGAGACGATGCCGTGCTCGATGAAGGGCAACGCGAAATCGACGACAAGGCGATCATCATCATCGCCAAGCGCCAGCCGATGGCGACGGACCTGCGCGAGATCGTAGGCGCCATCCGCATTTCCGCCGACCTCGAACGGGTCGGCGACCTCGGAAAGAACGTTGCCAAGCGGGTGGGCGCCGTCACCGACGGACGCCAGCCGACCAGCCTGTTCCGCGGCCTCGAAGCCCTGGCCAATCTGGCGCTGACCCAGCTCAAGGAAGTGCTCGACGTCTACGCTTCGCGCTCGGTCGACAAGATCGGCTTTGTGCGCGACCGCGACGACCAGATCGACGCCATGTACACGTCGCTGTTTCGCGAATTGCTGACCTACATGATGGAAGATCCGCGCAACATCACGCCATGCACGCATCTGCTGTTCTGCGCCAAGAACATTGAGCGCATCGGCGATCACGCCACCAACATCGCCGAGACCATCTACTACATCGTCACCGGTGAGCAGATGCCGGCCGAGCGGCCGAAGGGCGACAAGACCGACAAGATCAGCCTTTCCGTAACGCCTCCGGTTAATTGAACGGTCGCGCTCTCGAACCATCGTCCGAATTGCGCTAGACTTTCCGGGCTTTCCTGTATCCTCGTCCGTGGATTGGCTTCGGGAGGTTGTGATGGAAAATGTTCGGAACCTGACTCCGGCGCCTGCGCCGACATCCGGCATTATCGCTTGCGGCGTCTACACGGCTGGGCGTCGCATCGCCGATATTCCCATCGAGGAAGCCGGCGAATGGGCAAAAAAAACCGGTCATGTCGTCTGGATTGGCCTGCTCGAGCCCGACCGCAACCTGCTGCTTCGCGTCCAGGCGCAGTTTCACCTGCATGAACTGGCGATCGAGGATGCCGAGCACCCGCACCAGCGGCCGAAGATCGAGCAATATGGCGACGCCTTGTTCATCGTCGCCCGCACCGCGCAGCTGATCGACGGCCGGGTCACCTTCGGCGAGACCCATTTGTTCGTCGGCAGCGGCTATATCGTCAGCGTCAGGCATGGCCCGTCCACGTCCTATGCCGCCGTTCGTCAGCATTGGGAAAGCTGCCCGCATTCGCTGGCCAAAGGCGAGGATTTCGTCCTCTACGCCATTCTCGATTTCATCGTCGACAATTACATGCCCGTGCTCGAGCAGATCGAGGACGAGGTCGAACTGATCGAGGACAGGGTCCTCTTGAAGCCGATGACAGGTCCCGACATCGAGCGGCTCTATATGCTGCGCCGCGATCTTTTGCGCTTGCGCAATGCGGCACTGCCGCTGGTTGAGGTTTGTCGCCGGCTGACCAGTGCCGACCTGCCGCAGATTCACACCGCCATGCATCCGCTGTTTCGTGACGTGACCGACCACATCCGCACCGTGCAGGAAAAAATCGACAGTCTGCGCGAGGTGCTGGCGTTTGCTTTCGAGGCCAGCCTTCTGGTCGGCCAGAGCCAGGAAACGGCGATCTCCAAGAAACTCGCCTCCTGGGCCGCCATCCTGGCGGTGCCGACGGCATTCGCCGGCATTTACGGCATGAATTTCAGCGACATGCCGGAACTGAAGATGGAATATGGCTACCCGGTGGTGCTGGCCACGATCGCGCTGATCTGTTCGTTTCTCTACTGGCGCTTTCGCAAGAATGGCTGGCTGTGAAAGAAGCGAATAGCGAACAGGGAGTGGCGAATAGGGGAAAAACTGGATTGCCTCCTCGCGGACGCTCAATCAGTTCCTATTCGCTATTCGCTATTCGCTATTCGCTATTCGCTATTCGCTATTCGCTATTCGCTATTCGCTATTCGCTCAGCGACTCCGCCGCCGCTCCGATGCCGGCTGGAACGCCACGCGGGCGTGGTACTTGCAGTAGGGGCCGGTTTCGGCGGCTTCGTTGCCGCAGAAATTGAAGTCCTCCGAAAGCGGATCGCCGTTCGGCCATTTGCAGGTCCGCTCGGTCAGCTCGACGAGCTGCAGATGCCGTGAGATCGGCACCACGACATTCTCGACCGGGCGGATATAGTGGCGTGCCACAGGTTCGGCGTCGAACTGCGTCTGCAACGCCGTTGCGCCGATCGATGTCGTGACATGACGGACCGTGCTTGCGGCGCGCGACACCGATTTCTGAACGGTCGATCCTTGCGCCGCCTTCTTCTGGCGTGCCGGCGTGGCGGTCGACCGCCCGCGGCCCGACAGTTTCAGCCGGTGCACCTTACCGATGACCGCATTGCGGCTGACCCCCCCAAGCTGCGCAGCAATCTGGCTTGCGCTCAGACCCTCGGACCACAGTTTTCTGAGAAGTTCTACCCGCTCGTCAGTCCAGTTCATGAGACCGCTCCTGCTAAGCGTGCGGCAATCGGAATCCACTCCCGGCCCGGCAACATTTGCCGGGGCAGACACCACATATATCTGGTGATTAGGTCCGCCGCACGAAATCTAGTTATTTCTTGACTACAACTACTCTATGCGCTGACTCGGTGACAAGAGTCCCAAGTGCAACACGAATCGGTTTTTTAGGTTTTCCCCAACTTGCCCGGTCGCTCGTGAGCCGGCGTTGCGTCGGAGGGCTTGCCGCGGGGCACTACGCGACGTTTTCGTTGACTTCATGGCCGAAAAACACGATAAGCCGCACAGGCCGCCGCTTTGGCGGCTTTTTTGATTTTCCGGTACCGGAGACGCATATAATGAGCGGTTCGGCGCTTTACGAGACCTTTGCTCGCGCACCCCTGGCCTTCGACCATGGGGAAGGCACCTGGCTGGTTACCGACAAAGGCGAGCGATATCTCGATTTCGCCGGCGGCATCGCCGTCAATTCGCTGGGTCACAGCCATCCGCACCTGGTCTCAGCACTGACCGAGCAAGCCGCGAAGCTCTGGCATGTTTCCAATCTCTACGAGATTCCGGGGCAAAGCCGGCTCGGCGAGCGGCTGGTGGACGCCACCTTCGCCGACAAGGTGTTCTTCACCAATTCCGGCGCCGAGGCCCTGGAATGCGCGATCAAGACGGCGCGGCGCTACCATTTCGTCAAGGGACATCCCGAACGCTTCCGCATCATCACCTTCGAGGGCGCCTTCCACGGCCGCACGCTGGCGACCATCGCGGCCGGCGGTCAGTACAAGTACCTTGAAGGGTTTGGACCCAAGGTCGAGGGCTTCGACCAGGTCGGCTTCGATGACATCGATGCGGCCGAAAAGGCGATCACGCCGGAGACCGCGGCGATCCTGATCGAGCCTGTACAGGGCGAGGGGGGCATCCGCCCGGTGCCGACGCAATCGCTGAAGCGGCTCAGGCAGTTGTGCGAACAGCACGGCCTGCTGCTGATCTACGACGAGGTGCAGTGCGGCATCGGCCGGACCGGCAAGCTGTTCGCGCATGAATGGTCCGGCGTCACCCCCGACATCATGGCGATCGCCAAGGGCATTGGCGGCGGCTTCCCGATGGGCGCCTGCCTTGCCACGGATGAGGCGGCCATTGGCATGACGTCCGGTGTGCATGGCACCACTTTCGGCGGCAACCCGCTGGCCATGGCGGTCGGCAACGCGGTGCTCGACGTGGTGCTGGAAGACGGCTTTCTGGAAGATGTCCAGCGTAAGGCGTTGCTGATGAAGCAGGGGCTGGCGGCGGTCGCCGACGAGTTTCCCGAGGTCATCGAGGACATCAGGGGCACCGGGCTGATGCTCGGTCTCAAGTGCGCCATGCCCAACACCAAGGTGAACATGGCATTGCGCGACCAGCACCTGCTGGCGGTTCCGGCCGGCGACAACGTCATTCGCCTGTTGCCGCCGCTCACTGTCACTGATGCCGAGATCCACGACGCGCTCAACCGCATCCGCGCCGGCGCCAAGGGCCTGGCGGAGGCGATCGCCGCCGCCGCCGCGAAGTAATCCCGGAACCATTGCTGATGTCAGTTCGCCATTTCACCGATCTTTCCGCCGTTTCCGAAGGCGATCTGCGCTTCATGCTTGATGATGCGGTGGTGCGAAAGGCTCGCCTCAAGGCCGGCGAGCGGACCAGGCCGCTCGAAGGCAAGGTGCTGGCGATGATCTTCGACAAGCCCTCGACGCGCACCCGCGTGTCCTTCGACGTCGGCATGCGCCAGCTCGGCGGCGAAACCATCATGCTGACCGGCACCGAGATGCAGCTCGGCCGCTCCGAGACCATTGCCGACACCGCCAAGGTGCTGTCCCGCTACGTCGACGCGATCATGATCCGCACCACCTCGCATGAGCGGCTGCTCGAACTGACCGAGAATGCCACCGTTCCGGTCATCAATGGACTGACCGACGACACCCATCCCTGCCAGCTGATGGCCGATATCATGACCTTCGAGGAGCACCGCGGTCCGGTTGCCGGCAAGACCATCGCCTGGACCGGCGACGGCAACAATGTGTTGCATTCGCTGCTCGAGGCCTCGGCGCGGTTCCGCTTCAACCTCAACGTCGCCGTGCCCGAAGGCAGCGAGCCGGAACAGAAGCATATCGACTGGTCGCAGGCGCATGGTGGCAAGCTGCACTTCACCCGCTCGCCCGAGGAAGCCGTCGACCAGGCCGACTGCGTCGTCACCGATTGTTGGGTGTCGATGGGCCAGGAGCATCGCGCCCGCGGCCACAACGTGTTCTCGCCCTACCAGGTCAATGCCAAGCTGATGGCGAAGGCCAAGCCGGAGGCGCTGTTCATGCACTGCCTGCCGGCGCACCGCGGCGAGGAAGTGACCGACGAGGTCATTGACGGGCCGCATTCGGTGGTCTTCGACGAGGCCGAGAACCGGCTCCATGCCCAGAAGGCCGTGCTCGCCTGGTGTCTCGGCGCTTGATCTCTGGGGGTGTGATGCCTATCTGCGCCGCATCACGCAAATCAAGCGCGTTTCGAAGCATGCGCCCTCCAGGGCGGCATGGCCGCGCCCTGGAGCATTGTCATGTTGGAAACCTATCAAGTGACTGAACATCACCCCAAACTCGGCGAATTCGGCTACGCCGGCGACGATCACGTCGTACCCTTCGAGGTCGGCCCGCTCGATGTGCGCGGCCGCACCGTCCAGCTCGGGCCGATGCTCGACGCCATCCTCAGCCGTCACGACTATCCCGAGCCGGTCGCCCGCCTGCTGGCGGAAGCCTGCGTGCTGACGGTGCTGCTCGGCACCTCGCTCAAATTCGAAGGCAAGTTCATCCTGCAGACCCGCACCGACGGGCCGGTCGACATGCTGGTGGCGGATTTTTCCACGCCCTCGGCACTGCGCGCCTATGCCCGCTTCGATGCAGACCGGCTGGAGGCGCTGGTCGCGGCCGGCGAAACGTCTCAGCAGACGCTGCTCGGCAGCGGCGTGCTGGCGCTGACCATCGACCAGGGCGCTCACACGCAGCGCTATCAGGGTATCGTCCAGCTCGATGGCGAAACGCTGGAAGACGCGGCCCGCACCTATTTCCGCCAGTCGGAGCAGATCCCGACCGATATCAGGCTTTCGGTGGCCAAGCTGCTGACACCCGGCGTCGGCGGCGCTCGCCAGCAGTGGCGTGCGGGCGGCATCCTGGCGCAGTTCCTACCGCAGTCGCCCGAGCGCATGCGCGTTCCGGACCTGCCGGGCGGCGATGGCGATCCGCGCGAGGAGATCCACGATCCGGCCGACAATTCCTGGCAGGAGCTGCTGGCATTGCTTGGCACCATCGAGCCGACCGAACTGATCGACCCGACGATCGGCGCCGAGCGGCTGCTGTACAGGCTGTTCCACGAGCATGGCGTGCGCGTCTTCGGCGGCGTACCGGTTGCCGACCAGTGCTCATGCTCGAGGGACAAGATCCGTGGCATCCTCGAGGGATTCTCGGCGCAGGAGATCAAGGACAGCACCGAAGACGGCGGCATCCACGTCGCCTGCGAATTCTGCTCGAAGCAATATGACTTCGATCCGGCGGAATTTGTGGCGGCCCAGTAGAGAACGCGCCTCACCGGCTGCTTGGCGGCCGGTGAGGCGAAGCTAATTCACCGTCCGCCGCGTCCCCGGCAGATCGAGCGAGAAGGCGGGGATGGCGATGTCGAACGTCTCGCCCCGCTTGTTGCGCATCGTATAGTGCCCGACCATGATGCCGGACGGTGTCGAAAGCGGGCAACCGGACGTGTATTGATAGCTGTCGCCGGGATTGAGTTCGGGCTGGTCGCCGACGACGCCGGGACCGCGCACCTCCTCGACCCTTCCGGTGCCGTCGGTGATGTGCCAATAGCGCGACAACAGCTGCACGAACTCATCCGACTGGTTGTCGATCGTTATCTGATAGCCCCAGACATAGCGGTTCTCCGACGGGTCTGAGCGGTCCTCCAGATAGAACGGCCTGACCTGCACTTCGATGTTGCGCGTCACGGCGCGGTACATAAGCGGCTCCAAAACAATCCAGGTCGAACTGTCCTCGCTCCGGGCGAGCAGGTCAACGTGCGCGTCTTGTCGCGCCCGGCCTGAAAGGCAGGTGCCGACAAAGAATGTCATTTAAGTGACACATGACAATGGTGGTGTGCACGAAGCGGGCGACTCGGCGCTCTGTCGAACTGTTGAAAACGGCCATCACGCGCCGTCTTTTCTGGAATGGCCAGGTCTCGATGGAACTCACCCTCATAGCCGCCGCCCTTTCGATCGCTCTCATCCTTTCAAACCTCGCCAGCATCCTGCTCGCCGCTTCGCGTCTGAAGCGGCGCAGCACCGTCGCGCCGCCGGCCGGCAGGTCGCGGCCGGTGTCGATTATCGTGCCGTCGCGTGGCGTCGAGCCGTTCACGCAGGAGACGCTGGAGCGCGCCCTCTCGCTCGACTGGCCGCGCTACGAACTGGTCTTCTGCGTCGCCCATGCCGACGATCCGGTGGTCAGGCTGATCCGTGCCGCCATCGCCCGTTCTCCCAAGGTGCCGGCGCGGCTGCTGATCGGCGACGACCGCATCAGCGCCAACCCGAAACTCAACAATTGCGTCAAGGGTTGGGAGGCAGCGCGCCACGATTGGGTTGTCCTGGCCGATTCCAACGTGTTGATGCCGAGAGACTATGTGCAGCACCTGATGGCTGCATGGCGGCCCGACACCGGCCTTGTCTGCTCGACGCCGATAGGCTCACGGCCCACTGGCTTCTGGGCCGAGGTCGAATGCGCTTTCCTCAACACGCTGCAAGCGCGCTGGCAATATGCTGGCGAGGCGCTTGGCCTCGGCTTTGCCCAGGGCAAGAGCATGCTCTGGAACAAGCCGATGCTCGACGCCAGTGGTGGCATCCGTGCGCTCGCCGCCGAGATCGCCGAGGACGCTGCCGCAACCAAGCTGGTCAATGGCCTTGGCCTGCGCGTCAATCTCGTCGCCGCGCCCTTCGAGCAACCGCTCGGCCGGCGCACCTTTGACGAGATCTGGTCGCGTCAGGCCCGTTGGGCGCGCCTGCGCCGCGTCACCTTCCCATGGTTTTTCGCACCCGAAATCCTGACCGGGGCAGTGGTGCCGCTGGCACTCGCGCTGTTGGCGGCGGCAAGCGCCGGCGTCAGCATCTGGGCAACCGCCATTGCCGTGCTGGCGGCCTTCTACCTTCCGGAATGCGCCCTGGCCTGGTCCAAGGGCTGGTACCTGTCGCCGCGCATGGTCGCGGCGATCATGTTGCGCGACCTGATCCTGCCGGCGATGTGGGCGCGCGGCTGGCTGGGTGGCGCCGTCGACTGGCGCGGCAACGCGATGACCATCGGCACCAAGGCAGCCGAGCTGGAAGAGACGCCGTCCGGCGCCTGATGGCCAAAGGCCTTTTACTTTGCCGACTTCAGCGCCTGTTCGATGTCTTCCAGAAGATCGTCGGTATCCTCCAGGCCGACCGACAGCCTGAGCGTGCCCGGCCCGATGCCGAGTTCGGCACGCGCCTCGTCGCTCAGATTCTTGTGCGTCGTCGTCGCCGGATGGGTGATCAGGCTCTTGGCATCGCCGAGATTGTTGGAGATCAGCACGATGTCGAGCGCGTTCTGCAAGGCGAAGGCCGCCTGCTTGCCGCCCTTGACGTCCAGGCAGATCAGCGTCGAGCCGCCCGACATCTGCTTCTTGACGATGGCCGCCTGCGGGTGGTCGGAGCGGCCGGGATAGATGACGCGGGCGATTTCGGGCCGCTCGGCCAGGAAATCCGCGATCCTGCCGGCGCTTTCCGTCTGCTGGCGCACGCGCAGCGGCAGCGTCTCCAGCCCCTTCAGCAGCGTCCAGGCATTGAACGGCGACAGGCTGGGGCCGGTGTGGCGGAAATAGTCGTGCAGATTCTCGTCGATCCACTTCTTGTCCGACAGGATGACGCCGCCGAGACAGCGGCCCTGGCCGTCAATATGCTTGGTCGCCGAGTAGACGACGATGTGCGCACCGAGCTGCAGCGGCTTCTGCTGCAGGGGCGTGGCAAAGACATTGTCGACGATCAGCCGCGCACCGATCGAATTGGCAAGCGCGGCAACCGCGGCGATATCGACCACTTCCAGCGTCGGGTTGGTCGGGCTTTCCAGGAAGAACAGCTTGGTGTTCGGCTTGACCGCTTTTTCCCAGTTGGCGATGTCGGTGCCGTCGACCAGCGTCGCCTCGATGCCATATTTCGGCGCCAGCGTCTCGACCACCCAGCGGCAGGAGCCGAACAGCGCGCGTGCTGCCACGATATGATCGCCGGCCTTGGCGCTGCACAACAGCGAGGCCGTCACCGCGGCCATGCCGGATGCGGTGGCGCGCGCGTCCTCGGCGCCTTCGAGCGCGCACATGCGCTTTTCGAACATGTCGACGGTCGGGTTGGCGTAGCGCGAGTAGATGAATCCCGGCTCCTCGCCCTTGAAGCGGGCTTCGGCGGCCTGCGCCGTTTCGTAGACATAGCCCTGGGTCAGGTACATCGCTTCGGAGGTTTCGCCGAAACCGGAACGCAGGGTTCCGCTATGCACGAGTGTCGTTTGAGGCTTCCAGTTACGCTTCTTGGTGCTCATCGCTTTTGTTCCAGACACAAAAAAACCGGCCGCGAAAGTCGCAACCGGTCCATACGGCCTTGCGGCCCGACGGTCCTTTAGCGACTTGTTTAACGTGGCTGCAAGCCGACCGGCCAAATCACCACGGGATAACGACCCTTTAGACCCGCGCCACGCTTGCGTCAATTGCCGGCTTGATTAAGAGGTTTGTACCAAGCAGGTTCCGCAGCAGTGTTCCGCGGTTTCGCGGCAAGAGCCTGCGAACAGAAAATCGCCTGGCCTAGGAGTGGAGCCTTGCGGCAGACAGGCATTCTTCCCGATCAGGACATTTCGGCGCTGTTCCGGTCCGGCGCGCTGAAGTCGGCGCGCGCGTTCGATGCCGATCAGATCCAGCCGGCGAGCCTGGATCTGCGGCTCGGCGACAAGGCCTGGCGGGTGCGGGCCTCGTTCCTGCCGGGCCCCAACCACAAGGTTTCGGAAAAGCTCGACCGGCTGCAACTGCACGAGATCAATCTTGCCGAGGGCGCGGTGCTGGAGACCGGCTGCGTCTATATCGTGCCCTTGCTTGAAAGCCTGGCATTGCCGGCGGACATTTCGGCCTCGGCCAATCCGAAGAGTTCGACCGGGCGGCTCGACATCTTCACCCGCGTCATGACTGATCGCGGCCACGAGTTCGACAAGATCGCCGCCGGCTATCACGGCCCACTCTATCTCGAGGTCAGCCCGCGCACCTTTCCGATCGTCGTGCGTACCGGTTCGCGTCTGTCCCAGATCCGTTTCCGCACCGGCAATGCACTGCTCTCGGAAGCCGAGCTGCATGACCTGCATCGCGCCGAGATGCTGGTCGCAACCGAGCCGCCGAACATTTCCGGCGGCGGCATCGCACTGTCGATCGATCTCAACGGCGATCAGAACGGCCTGGTCGGCTATCGCGGCAAGCATCACACCGGTCTCGTCGATGTCGACAAGCGCGCAGCACAAGAGGTCGTCGACTTCTGGGAGCCGATCCACAAGAGCGGCGCCGGCGAACTGGTGCTCGATCCCGATGAATTCTACATCCTCGTCAGCCAGGAAGCGGTGCATGTGCCGCCGCTCTACGCCGCCGAGATGACGCCGTTCGATCCGCTGGTCGGCGAGTTCCGCGTCCACTATGCCGGCTTCTTCGATCCGGGTTTCGGCCATTCGGCGTCCGGCGGCACCGGCAGTCGCGCAGTGCTCGAAGTGCGCAGCCACGAAGTGCCGTTCATCCTCGATCATGGCCAGATCGTCGGCCGGCTGGTCTACGAGCATATGCTGAAGCGGCCGCAGGCGCTCTACGGCACCGATCTCGGCTCCAACTACCAGGCGCAAGGCCTGAAGCTGTCCAAGCATTTCCGCCCCGCGCGCTGAACCCAGTTCCCGTCGGGCAATAGACTTGCCTGCGCTGGCTCGCCATGCTTGGCTGCCTTTCTGGTCGCCAAGCTGGCGGCGTTCAAGGGGAACCAAGAAAATGCGGATTTCGAAATGGATCATATCGGCAGCAGGTGCTGCCGTGTTGCTGATGGCGGCCGGCTCTCTGTCGGCGCAGGCTGCTGAGAAACTGAAGATCGGCACCGAGGGTGCCTATCCGCCGTTCAACACCATCACCCCCGACGGCAAGGTCGTCGGCTTCGATATCGACATCGCCAATGCGCTGTGCGCGCAGATGAAGGTCGAGTGCGAGATCGTCACCCAGGACTGGGACGGCATCATCCCCGCCCTGCAGGCCAAGAAATTCGATGCCATCATCGCCTCTATGAGCATCACCGAGGAGCGCAAGAAGCAGGTCTCCTTCACCAACAAATACTATACGACTCCGCTCGCGCTGGTGGCGCCGAAGGATACCGAACTCACCTCGACTGAACCGGCGGCCCTTGCCGGCAAGACGGTCGGCGCCCAGGCCTCGACCACGCAGGCCGACTATGCCCAGAATGTCTATGGCAAGGCTGGCGCGGAGGCGAAACTCTACCCGACCCAGGAAGAGGCGATCACCGATCTGACGAACGGCCGTCTCGATGCCGTCATCTCTGACAAATTCGTGCTGGTGGACTGGTTGAAGAAGGCAAGCGACGGCTGCTGCAAGCTGGTCGGCGACGTCAAGGGCACGGAGACCCAGGCCGGCATCGCCGTTCGCCTGGAAGACACCGCGCTGCGCGACAAGCTCAATGCGGCGATAGACGCCATCGTTGCCGACGGCACCTACAAGAAGATCCAGGCCAAGTACTTCGACTTCGATATTTATTGAGGCCGGCTGCAGCTCGGTCAGCCGCGAAACAGATGCTCTTTTGCGGCGCCGAGGCATGCGTGAAAACGGCCGATAAAGAGCAATTCTCGCACAGCCAACCGCTTTCTACCCCAGAAAGCGGTGGTCTGCTTCTTCTCGTCAAGCGAGGCCCCCAAGGGAAACAGCTGCTTGTCCAGGCACCCGAAGACATGGGCCCTGGCGGAATCGATGCCACAGGCTTTGGCACTATCGTTCAATCTGTTGCTGCGAAGTGCCGAGGTCATCCGATCCGCATTGCGTATCAGGAACCCGATCTGCGCTCTCGAGTATCCCGTGGTCAGAAGCCGGTTCGTCATCGCCGTACGGGCTTCGCGATAGGATTTTGCGCTCCATTGTCCCGCACTGTAAGCCACTGAAGGAGAGGCGAGGACGATCGCCAGGCCTACGGATGCAAGACCAAGTCGCATGCCCATCGCCCGATCCTTCTGGCGCCTGGCCTCAAAGCGCCTTCACCGCCACCTTCACCGGCTGCTCGATTTCGAGTGGATTGCGCAGCGGCAGGCCGAAATCCTTGGCCTCGATCTCGAACACATCGCCGGCCTCTGTCTTGATGCCGTCGGCGAAGGACAGCGTCGCCGTTCCGAACATGTGCACATGCACGTCGCCCGGCTGGCGGAAGGCCGCATATTTGAAGTGGTGGTGTTCGAGATTGGCGATGGTGTGCGACATGTTCGCTTCGCCAGACAGGAACGGCTTTTCCCATAGCACCTTGTTGCCGCGATAGATGCGCGAGCTGCCGCGGATGTCGGCGGGTAGGTCGCCGATCAGGATTTCCGGCCCGAACGCCGCGTTGCGCAGCTTGGAGTGGGCCAGGAACAGATAGTTCACGCGCTCGGTGACGTGGTCGGAAAACTCGTTCGACAGCGTGAAGCCGACGCGGAACGGCGCGCCGTCGTCGCCGATGACATAGATGCCGGCCACTTCCGGCTCTTCGCCGGCGTCCTTGGCGAAGGCCGGTGACAGCAGTGCGGCGCCTGGCGCCACCGCCATCGTACCGTTGCCCTTGTAGAACCATTCCGGCTGCACGCCGATCTGGCCTTTGGCAGGCTTGCCGCCCTCCAGCCCCATGCGGAACATCTTCATCGAATCGGTCAGTTCCTCCCGGCCGTCGGTGCTGAGCTTCTTGTGCATGGAATCACGCGTCGCGGCCGATCCGAGATGTGTCAGTCCGGTGCCGGTCAGATGCAGGTGCGCCGGGTCGGGGTGGTTGATCGGCGACAGCAGCCGCCCCTTCTTGTAGGCGGCATCGAGATCGATTGTCTCGCCAAGCCCCTTGCGTTCGATCAGCGCGACGAGGCCGACGCCGGTGCGAGCGGCCTCCATCGCCAGCGAATAGACGCTGCGCGCGCCATTGATGATCCGGGTCTTGCCGCCGTTGCGGGCTACGACACGGATGGTCTCGGCGTCATCGAGAATCTGGGAGATCAGCATGATGAATCCTCTCTCATTTGCCTTGGCACGGGCTGCCGGAACGGCAAACCTTGCCAAGCGCGGCCAGGACCTCGTCCATGCCACGGGTGAAATTCTCCATTCGGATTGCGCTCGCGAGCCTGGTCCCTCAGGGGGACTTCTTTTCGTGCCGCCGGGCTGCGCCGCGATGTGACCCGTATGCCTTCCTGTTTCCTCAGCCCTTGTTCTTGTTGTAGACGTCGAACACCACCGCGCCGAGCAGCACCAGGCCTTTCACCACCTGCTGCCAGTCGACATTGACGCCCATGATCGACATGCCGTTGTTCATCACGCCCATGATGAAACCGCCGACCACAGCGCCGATGACCTGGCCGACACCACCCATCGCCGAGGCGCCGCCGATGAACACCGCGGCGATGACGTCGAGCTCGCTGCCAAGGCCTGCCGCCGGCACCGCCTGCCCAAGGCGCGCCGCGATGATCAGGCCGCCAAGCGCCGACAGCACGCCCATATTGACGAACACCATCAGGGTCAGTCGCTCGGTCTTGATGCCCGATAGCTGTGCCGCCTTGGCATTGCCGCCCATTGCGTAGATGCGCCGGCCGATCGTCATGCGTTTGGTGACGAACACGAACAGTGCGATCAGCACGCCCATCACCATGAGAACGATCGGCAGGCCCCTGTAGCTGGCGAACTGGTAGACAAGGAACAGCGCCAGCGCGCTGGTCACCAGGGTCTTGATGACGAACAGCGTGAAAGGCTCGGCTTCGTAGCCGTGCTGCTCGCGCGTGCGCCGTGCCTTGAGCCCGAAATACGCATAGGCGAGCACGGCGACGACGCCGATCAGGATCGTCGTCATGTGCAGTGTCAGGCCGCTGCCGATGATGGTCTTGCCGGCGGCGTTCACCGTTGGCGGGATCAGCGTCAAGGGGCCGATCACGTCCGGAATGAAGCCGGAACTGAGCGCCTTGAAGCCATCTGGAAGCGGCCCCACGGAAGACCCGCCACCCAGCAGCGCCTGGCAGATGCCGCGGAAGATCAGCATCCCGGCCAGCGTCACGATGAAGCTCGGTATTCGGTGATAGGCAATCCAGTAGCCTTGGGCCGCGCCGATGCCGCCGCCGATGATGAGGCAGATGATCGACACAACCAGCGGATTGCTGAGGGGGCCAAGCGGCCAGATGACCATCATCATTGCCGCCAGCGCGCCGATGAAGCCGGCGACGGAGCCGACGCTGAGGTCGATATGGCCCGAAACGATCACCAGAAGCATACCCAGCGCCATCACGATGATGAAGCTGTTCTGCTGCACCAGATTGCTCAGGTTCACCGGCTTGAAGAGCGTGCCGGACGTGGTGAACTGGAAGAACACCATGATGGCGATCAGCGCCAGGATCAGGCCGTATTCGCGCAGATTCGTGATCAGCGCCGAGACGGCCACACGCGGCCCCTGCTGCACATCTTCGGCGACGCCGCTTTTCGGCGCGGGAGCGCTTTCGGTGGTCATGATGCTTTTCCTTCTCCCCGAACGATGGCGCGCATGATCTTTTCCTGGCTGGCGTCGCTCGCCGCCATTTCGCCGACGATCCGGCCTTCGTTCATGACGTAGATGCGGTCGGTGATGCCGAGCAGTTCTGGCATCTCCGACGAGATGACGATGATCGCCTTACCCTCGGAGGCGAGGCGGGCGATGATGGTGTAGATTTCATACTTGGCGCCGACGTCGATGCCGCGCGTCGGCTCGTCGAGGATCAGCACTTCCGGATTGGCGAACAGCCATTTCGACAGCACCACCTTCTGTTGATTGCCGCCCGACAGATTGCCAGTCATCTGATAGACGCTGGACGAGCGGATGTTGGTCTTGGCCTTGTAGTCATTGGCGACGGCAAGTTCGCGCAGGTCGTCGATCACGGCGCGGCGCGACACGCCGGGTAGGTTGGCCAGTGTGATGTTGTGCTTGATGTGATCGATGAGATTGAGACCGTAGGTCTTGCGGTCCTCGGTGACGTAGGCAATGCCGTGCTCCACCGCCTTGCTCACCGACGAGACATCGATCGGCTTGCCCTTGAGCAGCACCTCGCCAGTGATGCGGCGACCATAGGAGCGGCCGAACAGGCTCATCGCGAATTCGGTGCGTCCGGCGCCCATTAGCCCGGCGATACCCACCACCTCGCCTTTGCGGACATTGATATCGATGCCCTTGATCACTTGTCGCTCGGCATGGATCGGGTGATAGACCGACCAGTTCTTCACCTGGAGCACGACCTCGCCGATCTTGGGCTCCCGCGGCGGATAACGGTCGTCGAGCGAACGGCCGACCATCGAGGTGATGATGCGGTCCTCCGAAATGTCTTTCTTGGCAAGTGTTTCGATGGTCCGTCCGTCGCGGATGATGGTGACCTTGTCGGCGACCCGGTTCACCTCGTTGAGCTTGTGCGAGATCAGGATCGAGGTGATGCCTTGCCGCTTGAATTCGAGCAGCAGGTCGAGCAGTGCCTGGCTGTCTTTTTCGGACAGGCTCGCCGTCGGCTCGTCGAGGATCAGCAGCTGCACTTCCTTGCTGAGCGCCTTGGCGATCTCGACCAGTTGCTGCTTGCCGACGCCGATATTGGTGATCAGCGTCTTGGGGTCCTCCTTGAGGCCCACCTTCTTCAGCAAGGCGCTGGTACGTGTCTCGTTGGCATTCCAGTCGATGATGCCAAATCTGGCGTGTTCGTTGCCAAGGAAAATGTTTTCGGCGATCGACAGCATCGGCACCAGCGCAAGCTCCTGGTGGATGATGACGATGCCCTTGTGTTCGCTGTCGTGAATGCCCTTGAAATGGCATTCCTCGCCACGGTAGACGATCGCGCCATCATAAGTGCCGGACGCATACACGCCCGACAGCACCTTCATCAGCGTCGACTTGCCGGCGCCGTTCTCGCCGACCACGGCATGGATCTCGCCTTCCTCGACGCTGAGGTTGACGTTCGACAGCGCCTTCACGCCGGGGAACGTCTTGGTGATGTCGCGCATCTCCAAAATCGTCGAGGCCATTGGGACTACCGCTCCCTGAGAGGTCGGCAAACACTGCCGGCGAGGTCGGTAACAATACCGGGCCTGCTGGTGAACGAAAAGGGGCCCTGCGTTGCGCAGGACCCCCCGATTTGCAACCGGATTACTTCAGCTCGTCAGCCTTGATGTAGCCGGAGTCGACCACCAGTGCCTGGTAGTTCGACTTGTCGACTTCGTGCGGCGTCAAGAGGATCGAGGGAACGACCTTGACGTCGTTGTTGTAGGTCTTGGTGTCGAGGGCATCCGGCTTGCCGCCCGAGAGCACCTTGTCGACGAGCTCAACGGTCGACTTGGCCAGTTCGCGGGTGTCCTTGAACACGGTCGAGTACTGTTCGCCCGAGATGATCAGCTTGACCGAGGCGGTCTCGGCGTCCTGACCGGTCACGATCGGCCAGGGCTGAGCGTCCGTGCCGTAGCCGACAGCGCGCAGCGATGCGGTGATACCACGCGACAGGCCGTCATAGGGCGACAGAACGCCATCGACGCGGCTGCCGTCCGAGTAGTTGGCCGAGAGCAGATTGTCCATGCGGGCCTGAGCGGTTGCCGCCAGCCAGCGCAGCGTCCCGACCTTGTCCATGCCGGTCTGGCCGGACTTGATCTTGATCGAGCCGTCGTCGATCAGTGGCTGCAGGACGGAAATCGCGCCATTGTAGAAGAAGAAGGCGTTGTTGTCGTCGGGCGAGCCGCCGAACAGTTCGACGTTCCACGGCTTGGTGTTCGGGAAACGCTCCTTGAGACCCTTGACCAGCGAATTCGCCTGGATGACGCCGACGCCGAAATTGTCGAAGGTCGTGTAGTAGTCGACATTGGCGGTCTTTTTGATCAGGCGGTCATAGGCGACGACGACGACGCCGGCGTCAGCGGCCTTCTGCAGCGCGTCCGACAGGGTGGTGCCGTCGATCGAGGCGATGATCAGCGCCTTCGGGCCCTTGGTGATTTCATTTTCCAGCTGGCTGAGCTGGTTCGGAATGTCGTCCTGCGCATATTGCAGGTCGACGGTGTAGCCCAGAGCCTCGAGCTGGGACTTGACGGCGTCGCCGTCATTGATCCAGCGCTGCGAGGTCTTGGTGGGCATCAGCACGCCGACGAGGCCTTTGTCGGCTGCGTAGGCGGTGGCCGACATGGCCGCGATGCTGACCGCCAAGGCGGCGACTAACGTCTTGATGATTTTCACTTAACTCTCCCTGGTTGATGGACGCGGCACCCCGGGGGGCGCGGGCCGCGCAATCGTGCAGAAGCGCCAAGGCACTGCTGCCGTCATATCGATCTCCGGTATCCTCCCATGGCCCCGAGGCGCTGATTTCAATCGATACGATTTTTCTCGTCTGCGACCGTCACGTCTCGGAACGCGCGAAGGTTGTGACCCTTTGCCATAACTGTCAAATGCGATCTTTGATGATTGCTATATCATGATTGGTATATGCTATCGAGGCGAGACGGCTGGCGCGACCGCTGGCAGCCTGCGAGCAGAAGCAAGGAGAGGCTATGGCGGCGCTAAGGAATCCGACTGCGATTTCAAACGGTTACAGAGAGATGCCGGGCGACGGCGAAACCTTGCTGCGCAGTGGTCTCAGCTTGCGCCACATGCGCATGATCGTAGCGCTCGACGACCATGGCCGGGTGAGCGCGGCAGCCCAGGTTATGAACATTTCTCAGCCGGCGGCTTCGCGCATGATCAGTGAGATGGAGGCCGTGCTGGAGGTCAAGCTGTGCGAAAGGCTGCCGCGCGGCATCACCTTGACGCCTTTCGGCAAGGCATTATCCAGGCGCGCGCGCTCGATCCTGCTCGAAATGCGCGAGGTCGACCGCGAGATTTCCGAACTCAAGGCGGGCAAAGGCGGCTCGGTGTTCCTCGGCGCTGTGACGGCACCGGCGATCGAGCTGGCGGTGCCGGCGATTCGCGAAATCCGCCGCATCTATCCGCGCATAGAGATCACCATGCAGGTCGAGACCTCCAACGTGCTGGCACGCGAATTGATCGCCACGCGCCATGATTTCATCATCGCGCGCATCCCTGACGATCTCAATCCACGGCTGTTCGAGTCGCGCGTCATCGGCGTCGAGAAGGCCTGCCTGATCGTGCGCCGGGGCCATCCGCTCACCAAGGGCGAGGCGGTGCGGTTGGAGGACACCGCCGCCTACGACTGGGTTTTCCAGTCGGGCGGGTCGCCTTTGCGCCAGGCGATGGAGAGCAATTTCCTCAACCGCAACATCGCTTTGCCCGACCGTATCCTCAACACCAGCTCGCTGCTCTTGACCCTGGTCATGGTCGCACATTCCGATGCGATTGCGCCGGTATCGGTCCAGGTGGCGAAATTCATCCAGAATCCCGACGGGTTGGCCGGCGCCATCGACGTGGTCCAGACCGAATTCGACATCGAGGTCAGGCCCTACAGCCTGATCACGGTGAAGAACCGTGTGCTGTCGCCGGCCGCCAAGATGCTGCACGACTTCATTCTGCGAGAGGTGGGATGACGGCTCGGCCAGGCGTCGAGTTCGGGGCTGGCGAACAGCAAGGCGGGAACATTATTTCCCGCCGATGCGTTCATATCCCTGCAAGGGATGTTTCTTCAGGAGGCTGAACATGCGCAGCTTCGAAATGATCGACCTGCTTTGCGTGGTCGAGGCCTGCAAGCACGAACGATCGGTCGGGAATTTCGTGTCGATGGCTGAAGGCGTGGAAGAATTGCGGGTACTGACCGGCGATTTCGTCTCATCGGATGACGTGGTGGCAAACGCGCTTGCAACGGTCGCGCTTGCACGAGGCTGCTCTGTTTTGTTCGACGAACAGGCAGGCGCTGAAATTGTTTCTGGCGCCATGGGCTGGAGCGGGTAGAGGGAATCGAACCCTCGCGTTCAGCTTGGGAAGCTGGGCTTATTTCAGCAACTTCAATTGTTTAGCTGTAAAACGGGCATCCGCTTGACCAGAAAATTCCCAATGAAATCAATGACCCTGTAAAACCAGGTCGGCCCCTTTTGGGACCGTCGCTGTTCTCCGGCTGAGGATCCATAGTCGCCCGGCGGGTCTCAATCGGGCCGCCAGCCATCTCGTTGCCGCTAGGTGCTTGTCGTCGCGCCATCGCAGTTAGCGGCGACCTCTACCCGTGTTGAACTGCCGTATACCCCTTGGCCTCGGGGCCGACTTAGGCGATCACGTAGATAGGCGCATGAACTAGTTCATATCGATTTTGAAGGTGTCTTTCGGGACCGTTTTCGGTGTCATTCCGAAAAGTCGGATTAGGTGAGGCATCACCTTTGGCGCATTTTCCTGCTCCTCCAGAGCATAAAGTCGCGCGGAAATCGAACTCGCAAATTCTTGGCGATCTATGAAAAATTGAGAGGCGTCATCACTGCGGAACGGAAAGGGACGTTGACCGTCAAGAATGTTGGGCACTCGGGAGTTGCTCAAACGATAGAGCCCGGCGGCGATGTGACCGAACATGGCCAAACCCTCCTGGTCTACGCGGTCCACAAACTCCTCAAGCCAATCGAGATAGAATTCCACATTGCACTTGTAGGTTAAGCCCGAGTGGCAGTTAGAGACTATCTGAACTTGGTTGACGTCAAGATGCTCTCGTAGTGGTAGGATCAGGTTGCAGACCCTCGGATCGCCGAGCACAAGCAGCCCCCCAAACGCCGCCGCCGGATTGCGCGGGATGGCTCTCCTAATCATCGTCGCCACGTCTTTAGGGCGACTCATCGGATCTCCATCGATCACCGGAGAGAAGCTACAATAGTCGATGGCAGCTGTCGAAACGATGCCAACGTCATCGTCGAGGAGCAAGAATGGATTGAACGCGCAAGCGACGTCGCCGCCCAGAGCAGTCACCATCCCTTTGACGTGTTCGAAAACCTCTTTTCGTCGATCCAATGGAGCCGGCAGGAAATATTCATTGTAGAGCGCTTTAAGGCTTGGCAACTCCATTTCGCTTCTGAAGATCCCGTGCCGCAGAATTTCACAGGTCATCAAATCATCAAAAGTCTTGAGCGTCCTCACCCGAACTTCGGGGTCATCATTTCGGACCACATCTAGGAATGCATGAGGATCCTTTCTAAGGAGCAATTCCATCGTTTGATCCATCCAACATCTCCAAAAATTCTGTCGCCCCTTCTGTGAGGTATTGTCGTTAGATGAAATGCTTGCGTCCGGGCAAGGTGGAACGGCTGTTGCTCCGCGGCGCGACCGCCCGCCGACTATGCCGGAGAATTTGAGTGATCGCAAAGAACTGCGGTGCTAGTCGAGCTGAAACACACCAGTGCATTGTCGCTGGCATACCGCTGATGGCATGGTGGCCGTTGGAGCAAGCGTTTTTGCAGGTGAAGCACGTGAACCAAAAGGGGCAACTCGAGGCTGCCTTGATGAGGCTAACAACCCCGATCAACGGACAATATCCTCGTCCTTGGATGACAACATCCACAACTCCCTACGAGGCGAAAGTCTTCACTGTTGGTCGCAATCAGCGGAATGGGTTTTCTGCGCACTTGGTCGGTGACCACGACGCCTACCTCGATGCGCTCTTCAACCGAGGCGGCCAAAGCTGTCGTGAACTCTACGACCGGATCGTTGGCATGCCTTCGCCCACCAGGATAAATACAGACCGGCTTGTCGCGAAGTTGCGCGCCCACGGCATCGTTGACGTCATCGAAACAAATGTAACCTGCTATTCTACTCCCATGAGTTCCGATCTTCGGCTTACGAAACACGACGGCGGACTGGAACGAGGGACAGAGATATTTCGAACCATTTTCGACATCATCAACCCGCGGGTTTTGGTGGTGCATGGGGCCGGCACCTCAAAGGAGCTAGGCCGCCTGCTAAGCTTGAAATTGCCTGCAGTCCCAACGAGCCCAGATGAGACTGCACGAACCCAAATGGGGTCAACGGGAATCTGGGTTATACCTAGCTTGGCGCCGCCGAAATGGAACGCGTGGTCACGCTGGGCCGAGCGGCACATCGATCTGGTCTGCAACGAAGTCGGTGAATACGTGTCCGCTTGAGCTGCGCCTAAGGGGGATAAGTTTCTTCGAACAAGTCGCTGTTCCGTTTCTTTGATCTCCAAGCATCGCGCCTGGCCGACAGAACAAACCCAGCAACAGCCGACTTGGTGACATTCGCGACGATTCCATAAGATGCTTTGCGCCCAAGGGCGGGCCACCACCTGCAAGTCGACTGTTGCTTGCTAATCTGCCCGGCTTGCGGGAAACCAAAACTCGGCAAAGTCATGTTCAAAGCGCTTTGCCGTATCCCCTCCGAGTTATCCATCGATCGATAGCTATAAAGACATCAAACAGATCATCGAAGATCTGGACCGATGAAAGGCTATCGAACATGAAACATGCAACGGGAAAACCTTACGCCGACACGAGGTTGGCCAGATTCCTTGAGAGGCGGATTCTTGAACTGAAGCCACGCAAAACTCAGTCGCTCATCTCGAGCGAAGCAGGTTTTGCCCAACATAACATGCTCACGAACATCAAGGCTGGCACTAGCAAGCTGCCGCTCGATCGCGTCCCAGCGCTCGCCAAGGCACTCGAATGCGACCCGGCCTTACTCTTCATGATGGCAGTCGAGCAACTCGGCGGCGATACGACAGAATTAGCGATCCGAAAGATCTTCGGGACCCTCGTGACTGAAAACGAGACGGCTTGGCTGGAGGAAATCCGCAAGGCTTCCAACTATTCCGACCCAAACCTGACATCGAGGGCCAGGGCTGCGCTGCGCGGGATCTTCGGCAAATGACGGGCGCACGGAAGGAAGTGTCGGTGGTCTCCTTCCGGAGGCGCACCGCGGAGATGGCTATTACGCCAAATGAACTCGCTTGGGTTCAATTCATGAGACTTGCGAGCGGCGACACCGACCCGGCTCCGACATTGGATCGAGTTCAGCAGCTCCGACAACTGTTCCACAAATGGAGCAGCTGCCGATGAGTAAGAAGCCTTACTTCAATCCACGGTGGCTCGGCGCTTCCATCCCTAAAAAGCATTGGCATTTTCATCGGCAGCTCTGGCGGCGATACAGCATTGTCCTCCAGCCTGGCGAGTTTTCGGACATGGTTCACGACATCAAGACCGGGTATGCCAAGGTGATAGAGAAGCGTTCGCAAAAGATGGCCATTTACTCTGTCAAGATCGATCGCCTCGGTGAACGGATCTATGTTCTGTCGGACGGCAAGCACATCATCACGGCGTGGCCGCCGGCGAAGCGGCTAAATGAGAAGCGACGCCGAATGCGAGGGCCAGATGACTGACGAATCGATTAAATTTGGGCACGCATAAATGGCGATGTGAAGCTGTCCGTTTCTTGAGCGACCTCGGACATCGAGCTTCCTGCCGCACACGTCGCAGATGCGCCATGTTCGGACCTACGCGCGGACAAGCGTGAACGTCTCATCTCAACCATTCCGTTACCTTCCAGTCCACACGGACGAACGCGCGTCTTGGGTGCGCAATGAGCCAAGCTTGCATCAAATCGACGCAAACGGCGTTGTCCGGAACCGACGCAGATAGGTGCGACCTCAACGGCTCAGGGCGTCCAGCGCCCTTTGTGCCGCGATGAGGTCGACGATTGGATACCTAGTGTTAAATGTGTGGACCACCGCTTGCAGACGCGTCGCGGCCTCATGGACACGACCTTGACGTGCCAGAACCGGTGCTAGTTGCGTTGAGGCGCGAAGCTCGAAGAGTCTCGCTTGCTGCCGACGGGCGGTGGCAATTGCTGTTTCGAATAGGTGCGTGGCACCCGTCAGGTCATCTCTGCCCACGGCGATTTGGCCACGAAGCCGAATACCTTCTGCTAGGTAGCTCGCCTCGTCCGTATCGAAAACGAGGGTATCGACATCATCAAGCATTTGCGATGCGTCTTCGATGCGACCGGCCCGCAGGAGAAGATCACAAAGTTCGCATGCTTTCTCAGGGGTATGAAATACGACGCCCTGCCCACGCCAAAGAACCACACTCTCCCGGACGTCATCGATGCCGGCATCCATGTCACCTAGATGCGAGCGGGCATGGCCACGCCACCTGAGGCCACTGCTTCGACGCGCCGTGTAGCCATGCCGTTCGCAAATCTCGACGATCTTAGTAGCGTTATCGAGTAATTCCTCGTATTGGCCGAGTAGCGCGCACAATTGGCACTGCACGAGAAGATGCCACGCGAGGTCGAAGGGCTTATCGAGCTGGTCAAAATTTTGCATCAGGCGCTCTTTCTCTTCAACTGCAGCATCAAAGAAACCCAATATGATCAGCGATTCGCTAAAATATGCCTGGGCAGATACACGTTGATCTGCACCGGCGAACGAAATGCGACGACTTGGGTCAATCCGATCAATCAGATCTAGGGCCTTGCGCAAGGCCTCCACTGCCAGCGGCTCTTCTCCCCGGTTGGAATGAGCGATCCCCTTTGTTGCCCAAAGGCCACTCAGATAGGCCGTTGGAAGGAGATCGGCGCCGTTTGCGAGCTGCTCTTCGGCCAGGGTCAGGTAATCGTGATTGCGCCCGGTGGCATAAAAAAATGGAGCGAGTGAAAGCGCAACGTCACATTGCAATTCGACCGATGCGGTGTTCGCGGCGGCAAGACGTGCATCCTCAAGCGTCTTCCCAAGGCGCTCAGAACGGTATCCTTCAGCCTGCATCAAGGCATTGGCCATCGCAAGGTGGAGCCGTGTCATCCGTTCGGCGCCGCCGGACACATCGCCAAGTCTTCTGCTGCAGTCAATGGCACTGGCAAAGTGCGACACGGCTTCCCGAGTGGCAGCTCTGGCCAAGGCGGCCGTTCCCGCCTTTTGCCAGTGATCGAGCGCGCCCGCCCAATCCCCAGCCTCCTGAAAGTGGTGCGCGAGGAGCTCGGGTTGCGCTTCAGTGATTTCGGTCCACTTTTCCTCCAACACATCTGCGACACGCTTATGTAGCTCCTGGCGCTTAGCGCGCAGCAACGTGCCATACGCTGCGTCCTGAACGAGCGCATGCTTGAAGAGGTAAGTGGCCAATGGCCGCGTCCCGCGGCAGAACACCAGACCGGCGCCGACGAGTCGATCCAGTGCGCCATTTAGATCAGCGGTATTTCGCTGTGCGACCGCTGCCAGCAATTCGTAGGAGAACTCGCGACCGAGAACCGCGCCGACCTGTGCGACCTCCTTAACGGTTGAGCCGAGGCGATCGAGCCGCGCCATCAACGAGGCATGCAGCGTGGCGGGGACGTTCAACGCCGTCGCAGCAGCTCTTGAGAGCACTGTCCTGGCGTTGCCGCCCTCCAACACCGCCTTGGTCAGCTCCTCGACGAACAGTGGCACCCCGTCAGTGCGCTCGATGATCTCCGCGACGACGTCGCTCGGCAGCACTCCGGTGCCGACGACCCGCTGGACCAGCGCGGCGCCTTCACGACGGTCGAGCCGATTGAGGACAAGAACCGTGACGTGCGCCTGTCCGGTCCAGGGCGGTTGAAACTCGGGGCGGAACGTGAGGAGAAGCAGCACTGGCAGGCGCTGCACCCGCTCGACTACAAGGTCGAGTAGCTCGCGCGAGCTGGGGTCGGTCCAGTGCACATCCTCGAAGAGCATCAGCACCGGACGTTGTCGCGCCAGGTCTTCGAGCTGCCGGAGCAACGCATCGAAGGTCTTCTCTTTCTTTCGTTGGGGCGTCAGTTGGTGAGGCGGGAAACGACCTTCGGTCGGCAACGACAGCAGCTCGGCCAGCAGCGCCACGTCCTCCAGCGAGGCTGGGGCAAGCAGGGCCGCAAGCTTATCCAGCTTCCTCTCAGGCGGGTCGTCGCGCTCCAACCCTGCGGCACGTTCTAGCTGGGCAATGGTTGGGTGGAGCGCGCTGTCTTGATGGTGCGGCGAACAGAAATAGCGCAAGCGGGTGTGCGGCTCATTCTGGATCCGCTCCTGCAAGGTGACGGTGAGGCGCGACTTTCCGATGCCGGGCTCGCCTGAGAGCAGCACCACACGACCTTCACCACTTGTCGCACGATGCCAGTGGCGCTGCAGAAGGTCGACCTCCTCCTCACGCCCGACCAGCGGCGTGGGCGTCGTCCCATGCAGCGCCTCGAACCGGCTTTCGACAGCACTCTCACGAAACACTTGATAGGGATGGATCGGCTCCGGAAAGCCTTTCACCTCGACGGCGCCAAGATCGCGATACTCGAAAAGATCGCCGACCAGCTGCCGCGTCTGCGGCCCGATCACGACCGCGTCGGGTTCGGCAAGAGCTTGCAGGCGCGCGGCGAGGTTCGGCGTCTCACCGACGACGCCGCGCTCTTGCCCTTCGCCGGCGGTGATCAGATCGCCAACCACGACTTGTCCGGTGCCGATGCCGACACGAACCCGCAATGGCTCGGGGTCTGGGAGTAGCCTAACGGCATTGACAAGAGCAAGGCCAGCGCGCACCGCCTGCTCGGCGGCGTTCTCGTGCGCCTGCGGGTAGCCGAAATACACCAAAACTCCGTCGCCCATATACTTGGCAACAAAGCCGCCGAAGTGGGCGACCGTATCGGCGACACAGCGGTGATACACTCCGATGGTCTCACGTAAGTCCTCGGGATCTAGACGCGTCGCGAGCGCCGTCGAGCCGACGAGATCCGCGAACATGACGGTCAGCTGTCGACGCTCCGCGGTTAGCTCCGGGATGCGGCTCTGAACCGCGACGTCATCGGTGTTCGCGTCGAGATGGCTTGATGACGGCCCCAGCCCCACTACCGCCTTGCGGAATCGCTTGCGATGACCGAGGAGCATACCGAGCTTCTCGAGGTCGGCATCGGTCAGCTCCGGCAGGACTTCCGCGTCGATAGCGTTGTCGCGAAATGCCTGCTCGTATTGCTGGAGACCGAGGCCTCGCAACCAAGCGGCAACGTCCACACAGCCCTCCCAAGGCTGAATTCGGGTCCCTCAGCCGCAATATTAACCCAGATGCCAGGGAAATGCTGTAGTCAGGTTACCGCAGCGGTGACAGCTTCTGGCGGCAAAGCGGACGATACGCCCCTAGTGATCACGCGTCCGCATCGGGTCACGACTTCCATTCAACTTCTCGAAACGAAGGCAGAGAAGAGTCCGAACTCAGTCGTTCATAGTGATTGGGTTTTGACCTCAGCGTCCGGGCCGCCCAAAATCAGACTGGCTTCCTCTCGCCAAGCGACCAGCCTGTCGAGGTGGTCCCGCAGGATCGCCTCGCGGTCTGGGGATACATCCGTCAGCATTTTCTGTCCCTCCTCGATCGCCTCGTCGAGTGTGCTCCAGCGGCCGGTCGCCTCTGTCCGCGAATGAATTCTGGCCGCAATGGCGCGAGCATAGTCGGCACGCAACTCGGCGGGCATGACAAGGGGCGCGTCAAAGTAGATCAGTCGCCTCGACAGCCCTCTTAGGCGTCGGTCCTCAAATTGCCCGGAGAGTTCAAACCGACGCGGCCAACCAGCCTCGCGGAACTCGTCAATCAGCGATTGGTCTGACCGGGAGTAGAAGCCGCCGTAGATCTGCTCCTCGACATGAGGGCTTTCTGAGAATGGCGTGCGGCCCGACATGACGGCCGATATTAGCCGCTGTCGCAGACCTTCGTCGTTGCGCACCAGTTCGGCTCGACGCGCGATCTCCCCGAGCCCAATTTCGAATCCAGAAGCGTGTGCGCCGGCGACCTCGATGGGCATGAACAACGGACACGCGTTGAGCTTCAGCGAGGAGATTGGCCTCGGTTTCGTAGCGATATGTGCCGCTAGGTCCTCGCCAGTCATCGTTGAGAGGAGCGTTGGATCTTGCCTGAGATCGAGCGTGAAGAGCTCGCCCGAGTTGTCCGGATTGATCCCGATGGCTGTCACCAGGCTTGACGAGCAGAGACCAAATCGCAGGCGTGTCGCCATGAACACAGGATTCTGTTCGACAAACTTGGTCGCGGAGGCTTTCGAGCGGTATGCCATGGCGGATTGCCAAACCACAGGCGCACGGTCCTTGATCAGGCGGGCGATGTGGATAGTGGCATGAACGTCGGCCAAGGCATCATGGGCGTTGCTGTGCTCAAAGCCATTGGCCGGCGCCAGGCGATCGAGCTTGAAGCTTGTCCGTCCCTTTTCATTGGCAGGCCAATTGAAGCCATTGGGCGCGAACGTGTGCGCAGCCACTGCAAGCGGCAGGATGTCCAATCGCGAATTGCCGCCGGTGTTGGTCAGATAGATCGGCAAGAGGCTCGAATAGAGGGCCCGCCGAAGCAGTTCCTCGTCGAAGCTGATCGAATTGTAGCCGACCACGGTCGCAGGAGACCAAGCCGTCAAGACCTCGTGAATTCGTCTGCACATCTCGTAATGAGAGGGGATCCGCAAATCGAACAACTGATCGACCCCAACCCCAGTGACGACCATGGCGCCCGGCGACGGAACTATGTGTGGGAGCAGCCGACAACGTATCTCGAAACTGTCGATCACATTGAGATCATCATCGGTCAGAGCAGCTGCGAACTGCAGAATCTGATCGAAGCAACGGTCAGCGCCGGTCGTTTCAGTGTCGTAGAAGATAAAAGCCATCAGCCGCCCGTTCCTGACAGATCATGCAAGAAGTTCCGCACGTGGGGCAAGGTCGAATGCACCGAGGTGAGGGGACCTGTGTGTCGCTTTGTTGTCCGAGTTTGCCCACCTGACGACTGTTCGCGTTCTGAACGCTCCAAGCCAACGGTGCATCCCAATTCCTGAAGGGTTCCTGTCTCGAGCATGAGCCAAGCCGAAACGCCAGGAACCAACCGACATCCCTGCACGGGCAAAACGCCCCAGACACGAAGTCCTAGGACTACCGCGGTCCATCTATCCGGATGCCTTTTGGCGCCACCAAGATTAGAAAAACGGAAGCGCCTCACCTAATGGGAAGCTCTCGACTAGCGTCCGGCCCTATGGACCACGCGATAGCGAAGTCGCGAATGCACCTCACGATGTCACCGTCAACCAGAGGTCAACAACACTCGGCACGGTCCGCTCCCCCCGAGCCTTGGTTGACATGCATGTAAACCAAATCAGGCCCAATCCTGTAAAGTCATCATCCGCAACATGACAGCTGGTTTCCCTTAAGTTTACACCAAGTTGACAAACCAGAGCTCGAAAATAAAAAGACGCCTGATGTAAACTACGGTGGATCGGGACAGTGTCGACCGCTCTTTGTTGCTCCAGAGCACGTCTTATCAGCTCACGGCATTTCGGTCATGGCGCGTGGAATAGCTTAGGAGTGCTCAGGGCCACGAACTGAACCGGCTCAGACATCTCGATGTCTCAAGCCTTGGTCTGCAAGGCGAAATAAGTATTCAGGCGGCCTCACCACAGCGCAAAGGGAGACAGTCGCAAGGCTGATTGAGCGCTTTCAGAATGAACTTTATTACCGTCACCGCATCTCGCTCATGCATCTTCTCGTCGTTGATCAAGGCATAGAACAAGAATAACATACGCAGTATTCTGCCTGGAAATTTCAGCACCGCGTCATCGTCTACAACGTTTAGAAATTTGACCAGGCGCCTCTCCCATCGTCGGTTCACACCGTCTGATCCCCTGCGATCGGGCGCCGGTCTTGTCTTCGGACCTAAATAGAGTCCTCTACGCAATTCTATCGGCGCGGTCAGCCTAGGCTTCGACATTGAAAAAGCTGGCGAGCACCAGGAGGCTCAAAGCTCTAGTCCACCCGGCGCTCGCCGCGTCTATGCCAGTCCGTCGGCCGACGCTCTAACAGGAGAGCGAATAGGCGCAATTCGTGTTGAGGCCGGGCGCAAGTTGTAGTCCATTACCGCCGTAACCGCTGCCGGAATTGCCCGTGCCGTAACTGTTGCCATAGCTGCTTGGCTTCGTCCCTTGCGCGCCAGTATAAGGGTTTGTATTGCCCTGCGTCGAATAGTTATTGCTCGAATAGCCGTCCGGATTAGATCTGTAGTGCGGCTGAACGTAGGTGCCGCTTTGCTTGTAGTAGCCATTGACGAAGGTGTCAGCGAAAGCCGCTGTCGAAACCATCGCAACCATCACTGCGCCCGCCGCCGCGAGTTTCATTCTCATTTGCTATTTAGTCCTTCTGTTGGCAACCAAACGTGCCGCTGCCCACATACGCAGGCGCTACGGGAATGGGAAGCGGCGCGAGAAAAGAAATGGCAACGAGCCCGGTCTGATCCAGGCACGCCATTCACCAAGAGCCTCCGGCCAATCCGCCGGAAGCGGCGACCTCGAAGCTCAGCGGCCGAAAACGAGCTGACAACGCCGACTATGTTGAGCGTTCCGATCGCACTCCGGGCACGCCTGCCGCTAATGAGTCCTCTCCTGTCGTCGACCATGACCTCAGTAGAGTCCTCTACGGAAATACGGGTTTTCGGTAGAGCCCTCTACGGATCGGCTCAAACATGTCGATATCTGCGAATCCACTCCTCGAGAGCTATCGCCAGAGCAGGCCTTATGCGCGAAGGCTGCGAACGACGTATCGCTTTCCAGAGCGACGCGTCTAATGGCTTAAAGCCAAGCTCATGCATCACCACGGTTTCGTTGATACCACGCCTTCCCATGATGGTCTCGATGCGTTTCTTCGCCCATTCTAGGACATAGCTATCCGCGTCCACCACCGCCTTCGAGGCGGTCGGCGGCGAGGCTTTTCGGGCAGCGGTCCGGCCACGGACCCAGGAGATGAACTCTCGCTGTTCTGCCGGACTCGCCTTTGTCCAGGCGTTCTTAAGGGCATTTAGCGGGCGCGCTGGCTTTACGAGCCCGGCTGCCTTCGCAGCCTCGTTGACGCTTTTGAACTTACCAGCCTTGAGGTCCGCATTGATCGTCGGGAACTCGTCCCGCAGTCTGCGCTCAAAGTAGTCTCTGTCACGCTTTTGCGGCTTCGGCATCCTTGCCAGATCCTATCGCATTCGGAAATTCATCGAGCCGACGAACAATCCGCGAGCTTTTTGCTATAACGCCTTGCGCGCGCCGTTCAATCGGCACGTCCAGCTCAGAGAAATCTCCGCCCTGGCCACAACCGCATCCACGTTCAACGGGCTGCCGCCCGAAGGAGAAGCTATGTCTGAAAGTAAGGAAAAGGCGGAAAAGCGCCTTAACGATCTCATCGTCAGCCGGACTCTGATCCATCCTGAGTATCTGCGCCAGGAGGCGAATCTGATGACAACGAAATGGTTCAACTACCGCTTCCTGTCACCGCTCGAGGCCACCATGTTGTTTGGCGATATGTATGTGGCGGCTTTGCGCGGATACGTTCGACAGCACATGGACAGGGACCTCGCGCAGACCGTAAGGGGCATTAAGTCTGGGATTCCCAAACAGCGTGCCCGCTGGTTCACACAGCTCTGGGGGGCGCGGCAGCGTGCTGACGAGCTTCCGATCCCTTACGATCTACAACTCGCCTTTGCCTTTGACTTCGCTGCCGGGCGGAAGCGACGATGGTCGATGCTGCCCAACCAAGTTCATGCATCCGAGAACAACAACGAGGCATGGTGGGCGACCTTTCAGCCTTTTGTTGAAAATCACCTACCTACCTACATGCATAGGCTAAATGAGCTGCCTCAGTATCGGCTAGAACACGATCATGGTCTGGCCGCGCAGCACCATTTTCGCGAGGTCATGGCAGCGGAGCTTAAGGTGAGCTCAAAATCTAGGGTCGACTGGGTTGGCGAGATGGTCGTGGCGAGGCGGCATCTACGTGTGCGCGACGCATTGGAGTTGGTGCCTATCGACTGCCGGACTGAGGTCCGTGACAACGTCAGGAGCGACTACTTGGGGGGCCGCTGGACTCCTGCGCCTAAAGAGCTACTCGACGACGAAGACTTCTTGCTGAGCTGCTTCGGCGTCCAGGAGAGTATCGACCGGGGCTCTGAGCCTTGTGCCTCATGTCCCCTCTTTCAAAAATGCGGGGTAACGGCCGCAGTGGCGGTTGACGCCGTGGTATCGAAGACGGGCTCCTCGTCTCCGGTGCTTAACGCAGACAGGGAGCGCAACCGGAGGAACGTCGCCGCATTTCGCGCCCGACAGAAACTCAAAGCAGGGCGGACTTCGGTTAGCGTCTAGGGCTCCTCCTAGCCGGAGAAGAGTCCGTGGCCGGGAGCCTCCCTGTAAGCGCTTCCTACGCTTGTTCCGTGTGTAAGCGTTTCCTATGTTAGTTACTACTTTTAGTAAGTAACAGGACACCTAGGAAGCGCTTACATATCCCATCCCCGCGGCCATCCCCGCGCCAGCGGCGCGGTCTCGAGGGCTACCGGAAAACGCAGGCGGTTCCGCTATGAAGATACCAACCAGCAACTTCCAATCCTTGACATGCCAACGACCACAAGCTCCCCAGCACACCCTGCAAGCACGAGAACCTGACCGACGCTGAAGAGCGTCGACAAGCCCGGTTCTGGCGCAACTACGATGTTCGACTTCCTGGCCCGCGCGAGCATGTCGACCCTCTATCCGATTGCACTGGCGTTCAGTCTCTCGATGGTGTCGATCAGTCGGTCTGTGCGTTCGATCGAAAATACCTGCTCCGGCCCCGTAGGAGCCAGATCGGTAAAGGGCGGCTCATAGAGCAAGCTCGGATCCATCGTGCCCTGGTCGGTCAGGTGCTCGATGATCATGCCGACGAACTCGATCTGGGCCGCCGACGCTGTCCCCGCTGACAGGAACTCGCCAAAGGCCTCCGCAACAGCTGCGCGGTCCAGACCTACCAATGAACGCACGAAGCGACCGAAGCCATGGCTCGTCTCTCGCGCGCGCTCGATGTCGCCGGCGTCACCAATGCCTGCGTCGAGCAGCATCCTCTCCAGTTCGGCCAGATCGATGGTAGTAAGCGGCTTGCCCTGCCTCAGCTTGTGCAGGACGATATGGTCCTCATGCTTCTTGAGAAAGTGGCGTGCCTTCTGTTTGAAACGGGCGAATTCGGCCTCTCCCACTTGGGGCAGGTCGATTTCCACGCCCTCGCCGATCTCGTCGGCGAAGTCGGAATAGACAATCGCTCTCCGGCCCTTTTCGATATGCTGGACGAGATCGCGAAGCCTTAGCCTAACTAGTTCGAGCAAGGGAACGCTGACGCCTTCCCACCAGCTGTCCGTCTGAATCTCCTCGATCAAGACGGCCTGATGAGCGATCGCAGGAATGCCAGTCTGGTCCTCCAGCACCGACGCGATCTCCAGCAGTTGCTTCTTTAGCGTGTCGAAGCGCTTGGAGCCCTTCAGCAGCGCAAGTTGCAGCGAGAACATCAACAGGTCGAACCGCTTCGCCTCCTCGGTTCCAAACTGCTTCGCCGACGGCAAAGGCGCAATCTCGTCGACAAGCTCGTGGCGCTTCTCGTCGTCGATCGCAATCCAGGCTTCCGGCTTTTGGTATTTTTCCACGGCGCGACGGCGCTGACGGACAATGAAATTTTCAAGGTTCAGCGCGGCTACGGTGTCGCGCAGAACGTCAACCGCCTCGGTTCTGATATCCTCCTCGGTCGGCGGCGAGGCGATATCGGTCGAGGCTTTGAAAGATGTCGAATTCTCGGCCAGGCCATTGGACTTAGTCTTCTTTTCGTCAAGCGCGCGCACCAGATCGAGCCGCGCCGCGAACAGCCGTTCTGACAGTGACTTCGCGGTGCTCGCATCCTTCAGTTCCGGGTTGGCACCGAAGAATTCGAGGTTTTGGCAGTAGTCGAAGACGCGGAAGAACTCCTTGTCCTGCCCGGGTCCGAACAAGTCCGGGCAGAGCCGGGTGCCACGACCCATCATCTGCCAGAATTTCGTCTTCGAGCGCACCTGCTTGAAGAAGACGAGATTCACCACCTCCGGCACGTCGATGCCGGTGTCGAGCATGTCGACAGAGATGGCGATATGAGGCGCCTTCGTTTTCTTCGAAAAATCGTCGATCAGCGTTTGCGCGTAGGGTCCGCTCTCATAGGTGATGACCCTTGCGAAATGGCCAGCGATGTTCGGATAGGCCGTGTTGAATCGCGCCTCGATGAAGACCGCATGCGCCTGGTTCTTGGCGAAGATGATCGTCTTGCCGAGCCGATCACCGCCTTCGACCTTCACGCCATTGGTCATGAGGTGTGCGATGACCAGATCGACAGTGTCGGTGTTGAACAGCCGCTTGTTGACCTCAGCCGCATCGACGCTGTCGGGGATCTCCTCCTCACCCCATTCCAACATGTCCCAGCGGTCTTTCTCCTCATCGCTGAGATCGTCGTAGCGCAGGCCCGAGCGCACGATCTTCAGCGGCACGGAAATCGCCTTGGGCGGCACCAGATGGCCGTCGGCCACCGCCTCGTCCAGCGAATAGGCATCGGTCGGCACACCGTCTTCCAGGTCGAACAGCGAATAGGTGTTGTGGTCGATCTCATCCTTCGGTGTGGCCGTCAGCCCGACGAGGAACGAGTCAAAATACTCGAAGATCGCCCGATAGCGCTGGTAGACCGAGCGATGCGCTTCGTCGATGACGATCAGGTCGAAGTGGCCCGGTCCGAACTTGCGCTTTTCGTCGGCCTTGCCATCGATCAGGTTCATCATCGTCGGATAGGTCGAGAGGAACACGCGGCCCTCGCTGGTGCGCTCCGTAACCAGATTGACCGGCGCCGAATCCGGCAGATGCGCCTTGAAGGCACCAGCCGCCTGGTTCACCAGCGCCACGCGATCTGCAAGAAATAGCACGCGCTTCACCCAGCCAGCGCGCATCAAAAGGTCGACCAGCGCTATGACGGTGCGCGTCTTGCCCGAGCCGGTGGCCATCACCAGCAGTGCCTTGCGCTCTCCCTCGTTCTCGAAAGCCTTGGCGATGGCGCGAATGGCACGCTGCTGGTAGGGGCGCTTGTCGCCGGCGATCTTCGTGTTGAGCTTTGTCTCGGCGAGCTTCCTGCGGCTCGTGCGGCGTTGAATCATCAACTCCAGTTCGTCGCGTTTGTAGAAACCGCCAATTTGGCGCGGCGGATTGCGAACATCGTCCCAGATCCAGTGCTCGTAGCCGTTCGAGTAGAAAATCACCGGCCGCTGGCCGTAGCGAGCTTCTAGTCGGTCGGCATATAGTTTTGCCTGCTGCTGCCCCTGGCGCGCATCCTTGCGGGTGCGCTTGGCCTCGACCAGGCCCAACGGCTTGCCGTCGGCGCCCCACAGCACATAGTCGACGAAGCCTACGCCCTGCTCGTTTGGCATGCCCTCGACGCGGAACTCGATGTCTTCCGGCTTGTCGAGCGCCCAGCCTGCCTCGCGCAGCAGCAGATCGATGTAGCGGTCGCGCGTCTCGGCCTCGTTGTAATCATGCGTAGACGGCGTCGCCTCGGCGGCATACCGGGCGGCAGCCACTTCGGCACGCAAGCGCTGCAGTTCGGCGTCGAGATTCTGCCTGTCGGAAAGCAGCTTGGTCAGTTCGCCGTTCTTGGCGTCTAGCTCGGCTTGCTGCGCCTTCAGATGCGCGAAGGCTTTCTTGAGCGTCTCGTCACGGCGCGCCAGCACCGAGGGGTCGAATGCCAGACCGTCCGCCGGCTTTGCCTTGCGCGCATAGGTGCGCGCCAGCCAGAAACAGACGTGGAACAATTCCTTGACCGCCCCGGCGGCGTCGCCTGGCCGGATGGTCTTTTCCTCGTGCACAGCGCGATTACGCAGCGTGTTGATGAATTTCGCCTTGGCGAACACCGCCTCGCCCGCCGCACGGCGAAAGCTCGGCTCATGCAGCAAGGCCGCGATGTTGTCCTGATAGGGCAGCTTCAGGCCGGGGTCGTTGCGGAATACCCATTTGACGGCGAGTTCTACCGTCTTGCCTGCGAAGAAGGCCGCCGCCGTCGGCGACACGCCCGCCTGCCGCTCAGCCTCCACCGCCGCCTCGTGGACGGTCGGGAACTCGGCGGTGAGGAAGGCGAAGTTGGACATCGCTGAAAACTACGGTAGCGGAAAGAATTCGCAAGCAGATTCAAATATTGAGCCGCGTCAGAACTCTGCCCGCCATGTCGCGGCCTTCAGCAGCACTGATTCTATCCAGCGGTGGCGTGAGTTCGAAGGCGAGCGGTTGGCGGGCGAAGTCGAACAGCCGCACCAGCCGGAAGGCATCGGGCCGCTCCTCCGAAAAAGCTCGTTCGTTCTCCGAAAGCAGGCAGGGGGTCTGCTTATGACCGGTGGGGTCTTCACCTCGATCAGCCGCTCGCGGCCGGCCGGATCGAATGAGCAGATGTCATAGCCGGCGCCATCGCCATCCTCAGCCGATACCAGCGCACCTTGCGTGCAAGATCGTCGCGCCCGGCCACGCGCAAGCCAGACTGCTCGGCAAAGAAGACGCATTCCTCGCCGTTCTTGCCCAATTGTCGGTTGCGGGCGTCCCGCAGTGCCGGATCAAACTTTCGGACGATCAGCTCCAGCGCACAGCCTCGAAAACCGCGACAGGCGGTGCTTCGAAGAAAAGGGACTGGGGCTCTTGCAAGTCGGGTGCGGACGCAGCCGAAACCGGGTTCTCGAAGAGCGCGAGATTACTAGCTATATGGCGCTCGGCGCCATCGACCAGCGCGTGCTGAAAGTTACCCATCGGCTTGTATCCGGCGATCCACCGCATGCCGAGCCAATACAGCATCGCGCTGATATTCTGGTGGCGAATTCCACCGAGCCGCAGCTGCGGCCAGTCAATTCCTGGAGTTGCGCTTTGCGTTGCGCCTTTACAAACGGACGGCCCCTCAGTTCGAGCGACAGCATGTCGAAATAGTCCGCAACGATCAGGGCGATCTCGCGATCCGTCAATCACTGCCAGCCAGCGCGTCGGGCATCGCTAGAGTTGACCCGAAAATGCGCGATGCTGGAGAGACGAGAAGAGATGAGCGGCAGTGGTTTCGTGTGTGGTGGCCAAGTGCCGCAATTTTGAGACTGAATCTGCGCTGCGGCTAAAGGTTGCCATCGCCACCATTGTCGGAAGTGGCACCACTGTCTCCGAAATTTGTTTGATGTTTAGCGTCGGTTGGCTAACGGTTCGCAGCTCCTTTGTGAAGTAATTAACCACAGAGGGTGTCTTCAAGAATTCAGCGACATATCGCCTCAGAAGAGGGTCTGAGATGGGCACTCTTGCTACTGCTCGTGCAACATTGAAGCCACGCTCTCTCTCAGTCGCGATTGCAACCTCTCCGATTGAGCCAACACAGCTTACAAGAATCTCGTAACCTCTCAGAACCGAGCGGCTGTGTTGATGGCTAGTCGCTTTAGACACCATCCGGAGCTTTCTATGGACCACAGCGCCCGCGAATAGGTCGGACACGCGAACCAGTGGAACTCCTTCCGGATCATCTTCTCCTGGCTGAACGACGCCGTAGTTTATGCGATCCGATGCGTCCACAATATCGGCCAAGGGCTTGGACCTTGGCGCCTTGCCGTCACCAAACATCTCCAGAAAAATCGACTGCGTGAGACTGTCGAGCAGCTCAATAGCGCGCTTGCGCTTGCGGCGTAGTGCATCCGCCTTGTCCAAGATCGCCGCGACGCGTTGCTGTTCGGAGAGCGGAGGAATCTCAAATTCAATCTTCGAGAGGTTTCCGCGCGAAATGCGTTGTCTTGTCGAGCCAGTAATCCAGTCGGCAATGGCTCGTCGAAAGCCGTCAGAATTGATTTTGTGAAGGAGCCATCTCGGACAAATGCGCCGCAGATCAGGCCTAACAATACACACGTCGACAACAGTCACCGAAGGTCGTTGGCCTTCTGGGAAAATGCAAGCCCTACCCAACGGATCGGGCATCCTCGCAATCAAAATATCGCCTGGTTTCAAGTAAGTGCAACGAAGTTGCGCGGCTTTCTGAGATGTCAAATAGCGTGCCGACTTGTCAAGGAAGATGCCGTCCCCGATGTCAGCAAGTTGAACAAGCCGGATGTCGCCATTCGGATCCTGATCCTTGCTTTCCACCCAGTCTCCATCCACGAAGACACCTTTCGAGTCGACGATATCAGGCAGCGTGGCCATCATCACAGCATCGCCTCCAATTCCTCCAGCCCTTCGGCAATCTCTTTCTCCAGCGCCTTCAATCCCGCGACAATTTCCTTCGGCGGACGGTGCTCTTGCGCCTCATGAACCACTTCCTTGTAACGATTGATGGACAGGTCATAGCCGGCGGCGACGATCTCGGCCTTGGACACGCAGAAGCTCTGGTCGGTGCGCGCGCGGCCACGCTCTGCGCCTGTGCGCTCTTCCCAGCGCACGGCGATATCCGGAAGATTGTTCTTCGCCAGTTCCTCGTCGGTGAGCGTCAGGTTGACGAAATGACCGGCTTCATGATGGCCTGGCGTTGGCCCGAGCTTTTCGCCCGGCAGCAAGGCATTGCGCTTGTCGTCCAGTGAGAAGCCGTCAGCCTGGCAGTCATAGAACCAGACGTGATCTGTGCCGCCTGAATTGGTCTTGGTGAGCAGGACGATGGCGGTTGAGACACCGGCGTAGGGCCGGAATACGCCCGAGGGCAGCTTGACGATGCCGTCCAGCCGGTGGTCCTCGACCAGCATGCGGCGGATTTCCTTGTGTGCGGTTGACGAGCCAAATAGCACGCCGTCCGGCACGATCACCGCCGCGCGGCCCCCTGGCTTCAATAGCTTGAGGAACAGCGCCATGAACAGAAGCTCGGTCTTCTTGGTCTTGACGATCGAGAGCAGGTCCTTGGCGGTCGTCTCGTAGTCCAGTGAGCCGGCGAAGGGCGGGTTGGCCAGCACCAGCGAATAGCGGTCCTCGTCGCCGGCATGCTCCTGGCTGAGCGAATCCTTGTAGCGGATGTCGGGATCCTCGACGCCATGCAGCGTCATGTTCATTGAACCAATGCGCAGCATGGTGTTGTCGAAGTCAAAGCCGTGGAACATTTCCTCGTTGAAATGGTCGCGGCTTTCCTGATCGTGGAACATCTTGGGATGGTTGTCGCGCAGATATTCGCCGGCCGCGACTAGGAAGCCGCAGGTGCCGCAAGCAGGGTCGCAGATGATGTCCTTCGGCGTCGGCGCCGTCATCTCCACCATAAGAGCAATGATGTGGCGCGGCGTGCGGAACTGGCCGTTCTGGCCGGCGCTGGCGATCTTGCCCAGCATGTATTCGTAGAGGTCACCCTTTGTGTCGCGATCCTGCATCGGCAGCTTATCGATGAGGTCGACCACCTTTACCAGCAGCGCCGGCGAGGGAATGGTGAAGCGCGCGCCCTTCATGTGCGTGGCGTGCGCAGTGCCATCTTCGGCCATGGTGCGCAGGAACGGGAAGACGTGCTCGGCAACGAGTTCGAACATCGTGCCGGCGTCTTTGTTCTTCAGCCTCGACCACCGCATGTCCACATAGGCGACGCCACCGTCCTTGCCGATGCCGTCCTTGCCGTCCGGGAAAATGTGCCGGCGCATCGGCTGGCCCGTGCGCGTCGAGCGGTTTTCCTCAAGCTGCTCAGCATCGTCCAGCCCGCGCATGAACAACAGGTAGGTGATCTGCTCGATCACCTCGAGCGGATTGGCGATGCCGCCCGCCCAGAATGCATTCCAGACGGCATCGATTTTCGAACGCAATTCACCTGTGATCATTCTTGCCCACTCGATTCGCACCAATGCCGGACTCTAGAAGGAGTTCGCTCGAGATGGAACCGGCCCGAAAGTGCGGCCTGAACAGGTCGGTTGGACTTGCCCTCGACTGCGCAAACATGAGACACGTAGTAGTGGATAAAGTCTTGCAGCAGTAGAAATTCAATAGCGGATGTCGGAGCTTCCCTAGCTGGGGCGGTAGTGCCGGAGGATTCCTTCGGCGGAGGGGTGAAATAACAGGGATGTTTAGTTCAGTTCTTGAGCTGGGGACCTTGGTGAAGGGCCTGGTTCTTTCCGCTGCGTCATTCCTGACGGGTGACGCAGCACCGGGCATCGTCGTGATCGTGCTGCTGATTGCGCTTGCGGTCGTTCTAGCGTCTGCGTGGCTCACCTTCCAGAAGCGGATCAGCTCGATCAAACGGTTGCGCCGCGAACTCGGCAGTGGCGACTCGCCGCTGCTTCAAGGCCGCGAGAAAATCAGTGCGTGGTTTAACGGCCAGAAGTTAGGCAAGGAGCAGGACGCCCTCCACGAAGCGTGGGATGAGTTCGACGAGACGCTGTTCATCGACGATTCGAGCGGCCAACCGGTGCTTCGCAATTCCGCTCGTCCGTCGGTATTCTTCAACATCGATGACCTGCATTTCGGCCCGGGTTTCTATCGGATCTGGCCAGGGCTGTTCGTCTCAATCGGTCTCGCGCTCACCTTTCTGGGCCTCATCGCGGCGCTGAATGCACTATCTGGAGAGCGGATCGACGAAACGGCCATGGCCAATCTGCTCCGAATCGCGTCGGCCAAATTCATCATGTCTTTGACGGGTCTGGTATGTTCGATCGTGCTAACGATTGGGCTTCGGATCTTAGTCGGCAGCCTTGATGAGCAGTTGCATCGGCTTTGCCGGACAGTTGAAGGTCGGATTAACTTCGCCAGCCTGGAGCAGATTGCTGTCGATCAGCTCCGCGCCACGATGGAAACTCGCGAGCACCAGCGACAACTCACGTTGCAGATGATAGCGGAGATCGGCGGGCCTTTAAGAACCGAACTTCCTCAGGCTATCTCGTCGTCAATCACGACAGCCATGCAGCCCCTCCTGGACAAGGTGAGCCAACAGGGCACCGAGAGCATTTCGACCATGGCAACTGACCTGTCGCAGCAGGTGACGCAAGGGGTCGCCGGTGCGCTTGGGCAGGCAAGTGAACACCTGGCGCGCGCCGGCGATAAGATCAGCCAGTTGGCCGAACGCATGGATCAGTCCTCCGGCCGCATGGGAAGCGAGATGGAGACAGCGGTTGCCCGCGTCGCCCAGGCCGTGGACGAGTTGCGCGGAGCGATGTCGGCTTCCGCGGAATCCGCAACCGGCGTGTTCAGCCAGGGCGCGGAGCAACTTCTTAGCGTTATGAACCGGACGCTGGAAAGCATCCGCGACAACACCGGCGAGGGTGCGCGCGCGATTTCGGCTGCGGCGGCAGATATGCGCGACGCTGCTGGCACCATGCGTAGCGAAATGGAGACAGCAGCGCGCAATGGTGCCGATGCGGCGAAGGCTCGCCTAGAGCTCGCGGGCGAAGATGCGGGCAAGGCGATTGGTGCAGCTGGGCAGTCAATGCTGGAAGCATTCAGCAAGGCGGGTGCCGAAATAACCGGAATGACCCAAGCGCTTTCGTCCAAGGCGGGCGAGGATCTGATAGCTCCGATCGAGGCAATCGCGCGCCAACTCGACGGCATGGTCGGTTCGCTCACCGGCGGTGTCGACCAGATGCGCAGACTCGCGGATGCCGTGCGTGACGGCGCGTCGGCCAGCGCTGAAGCCGCAGGCACCTTCCGTGGGGCATCCCAGGAGCTCGTCGCCGCAGCCGCGCCTGTCCGAGCGACCTCGGAGCGCATCGAGGGCACGCTGCGTCAATTTGCGGACGGCACACGCGACGCCGTCGCAACTGTCAGGGAAAGCTCACGCGCGACCGCAGAGGCGGCGGCCCAGACATTGGAGGCAGCGCGCGAGACGATTGCCGCGGAGCGCCAGGGTGTCGAAAGCTCGCTTGCTGCGGTGACGACGATGCTCGAGCGGTTGCGTGGTCAGGGTGATCGCATGGATACGATCGACGAGAAGCTTGGCCATGCGTTCGATCTCTACTCCAGCCAGACCGAACAGGCGATGCAGGCCGTTCGCAGCCACGTTCAGACTATGGCAAGTCAATTGAACACGGCGCTGTCGACGCTTCAAACGATCCTTGATGGACTGCAGGAGTTCCAGCCGCAGCAGGGGCGTAGCTGATGCGTGTCGCCTCCATGCGTCGGCGCCGGCACGAGGAGGAAGAGGAGTCCGCATTCGTGTCCATGACGGACATGACTGTTGGCTTTCTCTTCATCGTCATCCTGCTGCTCGCCTTCTTTGCGAGTCAATACAATCCGTCTGAGATGGTGCCTCGTTCCGAACACGAGCGGGTCCTGAAAGAACGCGACGCACTGGCTGAAGAACTCAAACACCTGCAGCAGCGGATCGCGCAACTGGAGACGGAGCGCGACACGGCCATCGCTGCCCGAGAAAGAGCGGACAAAGAAATTGCCGAGCTGAAGGCCCGGGTTACAGAGCTCGAGGCCGAACTGGAAAGGCTAAGAAAGCCAAATCCGCTCGAAGCCTACATCAATAACAGCATGGAGGCTCGGAGGCGCATCCTTCAGCAGTTGCGCGCCAGTATCGCTCTCGACTTTCCGGATCTCCAGCTGATGCCAAGCGAGGAGTCGCTTCGCTTCCAGGGTGAAGGGCTTTTCAAGCGGGCGGAGTCTACGCTTCTCCCCGACCGGCTGCGCCTTGTGCAGGTATTGGCTGATCGCCTGCATGAGATTCTGCCTTGCTACACACTGGGCGCTGATGCCAGATTCGCCGCGAACTGCAATGCAGGGTTCGCCCTTATCGAGGCCATCCAGATCGAAGGCCACACCGACTCCGACGGCGACGATATGGCAAATCTCGTGCTGTCCACCAATCGTGCTACAACCACGTTCCGTGCGATGACCACGCACCAAGAGAAACTGTTGAATTACCTCAACTTCCAGCGGCAACCGGTCTTATCAGTGGCTGGCTATGGCCGGATGCGTCCAATCGCTCCGAATGACACTGTCGCAGATAAGGCATCGAACCGGCGCATAGACCTGCGAATTATTATGTATGTTCCCCACGACACTGACGAGATCGAGAAGGTCCGCGATGCGCTGCGCATCGGATCTCGAATGAGTGACCCGTGACCAACGAAGCACACCAACGGTCGCTGTCCAGCCGCCTCGGCGATCTACGACCGCTCGCGACGCCGTCCGTGCCATCGTTTGAGTTAATCGAGCGGAACATCCGCCGGGTTCTTGACAGATACGACGCACCCGACAAACCTCCAGAGCGGGATGCTGAACGGCTCTTCTCCGAGATGCTGCGCAGGATCAGAGAAAGCGATTGGCACAAGGTGCCAATGAGTTTCGTGACCCGCATAGCTTCTCTCGTCTACGCGGCAACGCACCGGGTTCGTGATGATCTGGCCGAAATTCGCCGCTTCCTGTGTGCGGAGATTCGCGCATCGACGCGGCTAGGTTTTCTCAACCCTATGGTCCGGCTCTATATCGAGAGCTACGAGACAGGTATGGCCCATACCATGGAGTTGGCTGCGGCGCTGCAACACTCTCGCTCCAGGATCGGAGCACGTTGGCAGCCCCTGCTAGAGAACGTCCCGGAGTTGCTCGACGCGCAGCATGCGCCCTCGGCGCTTGCCGCCATAATGCACAGTATGCCGGATCCTTGGCATGGCCTTAGGGCGTTGGGGCTTCATCAGCCGCATGCGCCCGGTCTGATGGACGCTGCTCATCTCAAGTTTCTCGATATCATCGCCCCGCAACTCACATCGCTGAACGAAATTGAGCGATTGCTGGGATGGCTTAAACCGGATGATCGGGCGTTAAGACAGGTTGGAGCGGGTAAGGCTATCGAAGTTCTGCTGGGCCACTGGCGGACACGCAACCCTTCGGCGGAGATTCAGAGCCTGCTGGTCGATCGATTGACGCAACTCTACAGTCATCCTCGTGTCAACCCTCATCCTGCCTGGAATGAAGTCGATCCGGATCTCGTTCAGATTTTCCTGCGTTGGCTGATGGGTGCGGATATCCGGTTCTTGTTCCGGGTTCTAACGGAAGTCGAACGTGGTCACATGTGGGCCGACAGAGAGAAGTTCTGGTGGACACTCCATGAGCAGGGGCGCATCGATGAAGTCTGGATCGCCTTCAACGATGAAGGACACCGTGTGGCGCTGTCGAAACTGCCCACAGATGCCCGTCAAAATGCGCGGCGTTTCGGCCGACAGGTCGGCGACCGCGACAAGTCTTTGCTTGTCATGCGTATCCGCAACAAAATCGTCATTGAAGGAACATTCAACTTTAGAGTCCATTTCTTCAAGGCTGATGAGCCGCGCACCCCTGAGCTTTATCGACCGCGTTACGACGTGGCGGATATCCGGAATCTCTCAAACCTCGATGCCATCGCTCACCAGGGCGACTGGCAATCGCGTGTCCTGATGGCCTTGTCCCGATGACATTTGAACTCAGCTACGACGCTTCCAAGATCACGCTGCGTTTCCTATCCGACCGCTCTGGTCTGCTGGGGCGTTTGATGCCCGTCAGGAAAGTTGATCTCGAAACGCTTTCAGGCGCCGACCGTCGGCTGGTCCTGGCTCTCGCGGACCTCAAATCCACAGCCGACCGCCTTGACGAAACTATTGAGATATCGAGCGATCGCATCACACTCGGACATCATCTGGCCGCCGCACTGGACAACTCCACTGCTGTTGAGATCGGCTTGCCTCCGCTGACGGATCTGACCTTGCGCACTGACGTAGAGGGCGTGCTCGGGACGGAAGGCTTTCGACTTCGAGTCCAGTGGATGCGGTCGGGTCAGCAACGAACGCCGAAGAGAACTGGAGCCATTCTCGAAACGGATCGAGGCCTACAGCGGCTGCCGATATGGATGCTAGAGGCGATTCAGGTTGCCGAGGGGTTTCGTAAGTCCAAGGACGACGCTGAGCACTGGGAGGCCTTGGCACGCTTTCGCAAGGCGCTTGAACCAGGTGTCGAGATGTCGGCTGATAGTGCCATGGCTCGGCTTTCGATGACGGACTTCCTTTCCGGACTTGAAGTCTCGCTCGCCGACGGATTCTCAATCAGTCCGACACACGATGGTGACGACTTTGAAGTGTTACCCTTTGCCAACGAGAGGCTCGATCCTGAAGCGGTCACAAGTGAGGCCATGGCCGAGCTCGCAGGTGCCGATCTCGCCCAGTTTCAGCGGCGATTGCGTGAGCGCGGAGCGCTCAATGCATTTCGACTCGCACCGGGTAAGTTCCTGGTCGTTGATCGCAGCGCAGGGGCTGCACTTAAAGTCATGGCCGACATGCAGCGCGCGGCTCCCGAGGAGCGTAGGGCATTCGTGCGCAACCCTCGTGCACGAATAACCGAGGCGGTTGAGGCGCACCTACGGCGGCAAGGCGGTTTTCAGGAACTGTCTTCGGCGGCTCAGGAAGAAGCTATCGAGGCCGCGGCAGGCCCACTGTTCATCGAGACTGAGGAGTATTCCCGGTTCTCAGAACGCGTAACGGGCATTGAGGTTTACTCTGGAAACGTGGTGACCGAATTTGCACCAAGCGGCACGACATGGCTGCCCGAGGCATTTGCGGAGGCGGTGCTTAAGCGCCTGGATGGTCTCCCGACACCCCAACTCGAGGAGCTGCGTGATCGCGCGCAAGCGGCTATCGATGGAGGAGAAGCAACTCTGTTGTTCGAGGACATTGAACTTCCTGCGAACAACCAGACGCTTCAAATTCTCGAGGGACGCCTCCAATCGCGGAAACCTGCAGAGGCGGAATCGGATGACGATGGGACGGCCCGGAGCGGCCCCATAATTCTGAAGACCGAGGTAAACTTCGAGGACGTCACTTGGCGTCCCACACGGGGTCAACGACATTCAAATCTCGGAGATGGGGTGTCCCATGCGATCAAAACCAGGCTGAAAGACCATCAGGTCCAGGGTTTAGCCTGGCAGATTGAATCTTGGAAGGCTGGAATGCCGGGCGTCCTGAATGCCGATGAGCAAGGTTTGGGTAAGACGCTGCAGACAATCGCATTCCTGACTTGGCTGAACGACCATATGAAGGGTGACGGGACGGCGAGCCGCGGTCCAATGTTGATTGTTGCTCCGACCTCACTGCTCGAGAACTGGGAATTGGAGGTCACTCAACACGTCGAGTCGCCGGGGCTCGGACATCTCATACGGCTCTATGGATCCGCCACGGGGGCGAGGAAGCTTGCAGGGGCGAATGGACGCGATATCGAGAACGGCGAATCCAGGTTGGACTTCTCCGATATCCATGGTGCGCTTAACGCTGGTGCGGGGCACCTTACCTGGATCCTAACCACATATACGACGCTTACCAACTATCAGCATTCGCTTGGCAAGATTCCGTTCGCGGCAGCCGTCTTCGATGAGGTCCAGAATATTAAGAACCCTGGCACCCTAGCGGCAAACGCAGCCAGGGCAATGAATGCCGATTTCCGTATTGGTCTTACGGGAACGCCGATCGAGAATTCGACGGTCGATCTTTGGGCCATTATGGATCAGTTAGCTCCTGGCGCGCTGGGGTCTTTACGAGAATTTCGCGATCGATATGGAACTCCGGACGAAGGCAACATGTTGGAACTCCATTCTCGCGTGTTCCAGATGCAGAACGGCTTGCCACCGCTTGCTTTTCGACGCTTGAAGGAAACAGTCGCCCGCGACTTGCCGGCAAAGTCACGTTTCATGCATCCGCGAGCAATGCCGCCGCTTCAGGCAGATCGATATGAGGAGGCACGGGTCAAGCTCGCAAGTGGCGGCCCAGGCGCGGCGTTAAAGATGCTGCACCATATTCGCTCCGTATCTGTGCATCCGGCGATTGACGCGAAAGAAGACGCGCAGGGATTTATCGATGCGTCAGGCCGGATGGCGGCAACTTTCGACATATTGCGCCGCATCAGGTCGTCGCGTGAGCGTGCGCTAGTGTTCATTGAGAGCCGGCAGATGCAGTTTCGCTTCATGGAACTGGTGCGTGCCGAATTCGGCTTAGCTCGGGTTGATCTCATCAACGGAGACACACCCATCCAGAAGCGTCAGGCGATCGTAAACCGTTTCCAGGAGCATCTCACCAACGATCGCGGATTCGACCTGCTGGTTCTCGGTCCAAAAGCAGCGGGAACTGGTCTTACTCTAACGGCTGCCACCCATGTGATCCATCTATCTCGCTGGTGGAATCCGGCCGTAGAGGAACAGTGCAACGACCGTGTCCATCGCCTTGGTCAAACGAGACCAATATCTGTCCACGTGCCCATGGCAGTCCATCCGGAATATCGCGAACACTCTTTCGACTTGCTACTTCAGAGCCTCATGCAGAAGAAACGCAAGCTCGCCAGTTCCGCGCTTTGGCCGATGGGCGATTCCGCGGACGATGCAGCACATCTCCAGCATATGTTGCGGGAGGAAGGCGGACCAGTATCCGGTCGCACGATCGACGACGCCATGGCGGCGATGATGAGACGCGATGGTATTACCTCGGCCGCACCGAATGCCCTGGGTGCCTGGGAGTATAAATGATTGCTGGGAATAGCGACATTTGACTGCGCCCGCCCGGGCCTGTTCGTTATTGTGCTGGACTGTTATGCGGCAATTTAGTCGCGAAATTTGTGCCCGACTGACAAACGGGCATCTGTTCTCCACCCATGGGAACAATTCAGGCTGTCGCGGCGGCCTGACTGCTGGAGCGATCACAGCCGGATTGGAGATTCAGCACCGGATCCGATGGAGGAGACCGTGGCCATACATGGAACCTACCGACCGAGTTAGCGCCGTAATCGCTGCTTCCGCCAACCAAATCGGGAACCCTGAAGCCAGACAGTCTGGCCGGCTTCGTTTTCGTGGCGCGTGAACTCGGACCCTCCGCCCCGGAACCTCACGAATTTCTACGAGAAGAGCAGCAAAGAGTATTTTCAGCGGGCGAATACCGTTGCTAATGGCCCGCTCGATATGATTTAGGTTGTTCAATAAATAACAAGAATCGGGGGGATTCAGAGTGCAGCCGGCCTATCATCCACTTGCCAACATTTTCGGAACTCAAACCAGACATTTGGTGCCTTTATTTCAGCGGCCCTATGTCTGGGGCAAGGAAGAACAATGGGAGCCGCTCTGGGAAGACGTTTCTGACCTGGCGGATCGCATTCTTGCAGCTGGGGATCGGCCAATAGCGGGTCATTTTCTGGGCACGGTCGTTCTCGAACAAGCGCACACGCCGAGTGGACGTGTGACAAGGCGAGAAGTGATCGACGGTCAGCAAAGGCTCACCACACTGCAGATCGTGCTTCAGGCGGCAAAGCACGCCTTCGGCGAAATCATCGGCTCGGGAAATGAGCCCGCTGAGATATCCGCGCGGATCGAAATGACGCGGATCGAAGCGCTGACATTGAACCCACCCGGTTATGAAGAGGAAGAGAAATACAAAGTTTGGCCCACCAATGAGGATCGAGCAGCCTTTCGACAGGTCATGGATGCGTTCGGTTCCCAAGACCTCATCGGCGCAAAGACTCGGATGGCGGAAGCCTACACGTTCTTTGTCGATTCGATGCGAACCTGGTTGGGCAAAGGTCCGACAGAGCAGCGCGTGCCGGCACTTTCGTCCGCCCTCAAGGACCATCTCCGCCTGATTGTTCTCGATCTCGATAGTTCCGACGAACCCCAAGCGATCTTCGAGACGCTCAACGCCCACGGCACACCACTGCTCCCGGCCGATCTAATCAAGAACTGGCTTCTCTGGCAGTTCGCGCGACGAAACGTCGACGCGGCACCACCTTACGCGCAATACTGGAGCAGCTTCGATCGCGATCCTGGCTATTGGCGCTTGAAAATAGGCACCGGGCACGCAGCTCGTGCCCGAGTCGATACATTCCTCCAAAACTGGCTCATCTGTCGCGTCCGACAGTCGATCTCTGCGAGCCACTTATACGATCAATTCTTGAAATACGCGGAGCCTCGAGTTTCCCCTGAAGTGGCGCAGTCTGTTCATGACCTGATGAGTGACATTCAGGAGCATGGTAGACTCTTCCGCCAGATCGACCAACCAGTTGGACATTCGCGCTTCGCGACCTTCTGCGGGCGGCTGAAACCCTTGGATATGTCTGTGTTCCAACCAGTGTTACTGGCCGTCATGGACCGTAAAGAGTCAGACGCCGCCGACAGGGATGCCGTAGCTGAAATCCTGGAGAGTTATCTTGTTCGACGGATGGTTTGCGGCGCCCAGACGAGAGGTTATGGAACTCTGGCGATCGAGCTCATCGAGGTCATCCATTCGGTAGATCAGGAAGCCCCCGTCGCCCCCGCCATCTCTGGGTTTCTAGGCATTCTAGACGGCACGTTGTTCTGGCCTGATGACAAACGCTTTAGGTCAGAATGGTGCAGCCGGGTCTTCTACGGCAATTTCCGCCGCGCACGTGTTCTGATGATCTTGCAGGCTTTGGAAGAGCACTATCAAATGCCGGGAGTTTTAGGCGAACCGGTCGTGGGCTTTGATTTCTCCAAGCTCACAATCGAGCATATCATGCCCCAGAAATGGCGAGACCATTGGCCGCTCCAAGGTGGCGACAACGAACGGGTCAACAGGGATCGCGCACTTCATGGCATCGGCAATCTTACGCTGGTCAGCGATGCATTAAATCCGTCACTCTCAAACTCTGCCTGGAAGCTCCCGCCTCGGCCCGATGGCAAGGCAAACTGCAAGTCAGTCGCCCTAAAGGCCCACTCGAAACTGCAGATGAATGCGAAACTGCTCGACCGATGGTCGGACGTCTGGGGCGAGGAGCAGATAAACGAGAGGGCAAAGACTCTGTTCGAGGCAGCGCTCCAGATCTGGCCTGGGCCGTCGGGCCGTTGATTGGTTAAGTCAGGCACAGGGATCGTCCCTGCCACCTTTGCGGGTCCACGGCGGGTAAGCCTGAAAGCAGCCCTAGATTCTCAACCATCCTCGCCAATTCGATGAGGCTCGGAAATCAAACAAACCATATTGGATCGACCCAGAATGCCTTACACCGCCACGACCGTAGCAACCACAATTGATAAGATTAATCGGTCCTACTTCTTGCCCGCCATTCAGCGTCCTTTTGTCTGGAATGCGGAGCAGGTGCTATCTCTGTTCGATTCCTTGATGAAGGGCTATCCGATCAGTTCATTCCTGTTCTGGGATGTGGCTCCGGAGAACAAGCCGAATTGGCAGATTTACAAGTTCGCAGAGAATTTTCGCTACGGCGAAGTCCACAACGAAATCGCGGAGACTGACGGACGGGATGTTACCCTCGTGCTGGACGGTCAGCAACGATTGACGTCGCTCCTAATCGGCCTGCGCGGGTCCTTTACCGTCAAAGCCAAAAACAAACGCTGGGACAGCCCATCCGCCTGGCAGCGGAAACGCCTTTACATCGACTTACTCACAGACCCAACCCAGTCAGTGGCCGACGACAATGCCGAAGATGGCATCGAAAATCCCTACGGCTTCGAACTTTTCGAAAATGCGCCGCCGTCCGTTCCGGGCAGAGTCTGGATCAAGGTCGGCGAAATTCTCAACTACCCCGGCGATGACGCGTTCGACAGATACAAGGACAGCTTGGTCGATAAGCTGCCAGAGACGGCTTCGCGGTTGGATGAGAAGACAGTCAATAGAAATCTCGACCGGCTCCACCGCATGGTATGGAAAGATGAGATCATCTGCTATTACACGGAGAAGGATCAAGACTATGATCGCGTCCTGGGCATCTTCGTGCGAGCGAATGATGGCGGCACGAAGCTCAGCAAATCGGACCTGATGCTGTCGATGATCTCGTCGAAGTGGTCGGACATTTCAGCGCGCGAGGAGATCTATAGCTTCGTTGAGATGCTCAACACGCGGCTCGATCGGAAGAACGAAGTGAACAAAGACTTCGTGATGAAGGCATGCTTGCTGCTATCCGACCTGGATCACGTTTACCAGGTGAAAAACTTTACAAACCACAATCTTGAGATCATGCGGAAGAACTGGCCACGCATCAAAGCGGCGTTGCGGCGGACGTTTCTTCTCGTGAACCGGTTCGGCATCGATCGTGAGACCTTGACCAGTCTTAATGCCCTGCTTCCAATCGCCTACTATCTCTACAAGATCGACATGGATTTATTGGAAGGCAGCACAGCGTTTGATAGCCGCAACGCGGAGCGGATAAGGAGGTGGTTGATATCATCATTGTTGAACGGGGTCTTCGGTGGAAATTCGGACGGCACCATCGGAGCGTCGCGCAACACCATCCACTCATCGCTGACTGTGGAAAACGAATTCCCGCTCACTGAGCTTTATTCGGCGCTAACCAAGCAGCGAAAGCGGGCTGCGAACATTAACGCTGAATCGCTGGCAAACGTCATGGAGATCAAATACGGACAGAAGCAGACTTTTCTCGTGCTGTCGCTGCTCTATGATGACAAGAACTGGGGCGCGGTTCCCCATCATCTCGATCATATTTTCCCTAAGTCACTCATCAATCGGCGCGCCTTGATGGGGATGAATATTCCGTCATCTCGTGTCGACAAAATTCTGGAAACAGCAGACAGGGTCGGGAACCTGCAGCTGCTCACCTCGCATGACAACCTCATTAAGACCAATCAGAAATTTGAAGAGTGGATTCAGACGAGGAACCATTCGTTTCTCGCCCGTCATCTAATCCCAGAGGACCAGCATTTGTGGGACTTACGAATGCTGCCTGAATTCGTGGCTGCTCGTGAGAAGCTAATCGAAAAGCGTCTGCTCTCCCTTCAAGGTGACGTGATAGATACCAGTTCTCGTGCCTCAGCCTGACAGCATTCAACAGGACGAAAATGGAAACCATAGCCGAGAAGATGCGCCGCCTCACCGAGGAGCGAGAACGGATTGCTTCAGAGGAAGCCTCGATGCGCGATGAAGCGCTGGCAGAGCTTGAGCGAGTGAATGACGAGATCGAAGCTCTCGAAGTGCGGAAGGAAGAGCTTGAAGCCTTCTTGGGTCTGAACGAAACATCGCAGAGAGCCGGACATGGGCAGATTCTGCAACTTTGCCTTCGTGCGGTTTCAGAAAGTCCACGACCTCTCTCCTCTGGCGAGGTCAAAGACGCCCTCGAAAAGGACAATCCGGGTATGAAGTTGACGTCTGTCCCAGGGACACTCAGCCGACTGGTAACGCAAGGTCGAATGCGAAGAGATGAATTCGGCCGCTATTTGACGGCGTGAACATACCCAAGCCATCCCGAAGAGTCATGGGGCAACTCGAGGCCACCGTCGTGTTGCCGAAGTTGGTTTCACGGGCGTGGCTTTTCGCCGTCGTAAGCGCCACTCACGACCCAGATAAAACTCTGGATATCGATGTTGTCGCGAGGGTTCAGATCGGCGATTTTTGCACCGGTTTCCGCCGCAAGGTTCAGAAGGCTGACGTAGACCGACAACTCGAGGGAAGGCTCGTAGATTTCCCTGAATGCATGTCCCGTGCGCTCGGCAAAATCCTTGGTTGCTTCGGGCTTGAGGAACATATGTCTCTCTGGTCCCCAAAGAAACGGAAGATAGGTTGCGATCGTCCATTTAGCCGCGCCATCTCTTTGAAGGGCACGATCCATGTCATGCAAGGCCTGACGTGGATTGTCATCGAGCGTGAAGCGTGCTGCTGCCTGAATGAAGGGGTCGGCATTTGGTCCTCGGAGCAGATCCTGTGTTCGCGATTTCTCGGCCGGATGTAGTAAATCCGTTGCACGGAATACGGACAGAACTGCCTCTCCGAAGCCCGTGCCAACGGCTGCGTCTTCGACGGGCACTGTCTGCCTGAGTTTCGAACTGGCACGCACCTTGTAGCCGCGTTCGCTGAAGCTCTCCGTGTGGAGGCCATTCGGGTAGTAATGGAGGAACAGTTTCCTCGCGCCATCGAAGCCGACATATCGTGCTGCGGCGGGACCTCTTCCATCCATTAGGAGGCGCCAAACTTCGTCTGGCTCATCGCCTTCGACTTCTATCTTACCGTTGATCAACCCGCAGAAACGATCACCTTTTTGCGCAAGACGAAGCTCCATTTTGCCAACAGCTAATGTCCGCATCGTCACTGCCTTGCTGGACCGTCCGCCCACATCAGTCATCTTGCTCTTCCCCAACTTGTGGCCAACAATGCACGAGCGACCGCTCGTTTTTGCCAATCCAGTTTAGCTTCCTTGACCATTGAATTTCTTGGAATGTCTTCTCCCGGTCCATGCCACTTATAGCTTGGCCGGAAATTGCCACCTTAGCCGCAGTGCATCCTCCTCGGTAAGCAGGGTCGGCAAGCCATTTTTGAGGGGATCCACGCGGCTGACGTAGCCTTCGGCCCAAACGATCCATTCCCGGATTGCCGCTTCCGGTTCCGATTCTTGTGCAAGTCGGTTCTTTACGGCATCGATATACGATTGGAGCTGGCGCGCCTCTTGATGTGCAGATGCTTGCTGTTTGAATACCGCCCCTCGGACTCGATCGATCGCTTCCAGGCGCTCCTGTTCCTCTCTTCGCTTTCGCTCCTCCGCCCACTGTTGTTCTCGCTCTTCACGTTCCATTCGCCGTTGCTTCAAAGCGGCGGCAGCCCGCTCAATGCCTTCCAGGAAGCTCGGCAGAACATTCTCGATCCGCTGGTGCTTGCCGTCAGCCCATTTCTGCCGGACGCCAAGATAGGTCGCGTTTTTGATCGATAGCTGCAAAAGGCCGGACCGTATGCGATCGTGCTCGGGAATTGAGCGGCCATAGCTCCGGTAGTCACGAATTTCTGCGGCGGTAGGAGTGTGCGGGCTCAGCGCGTATGCTTCAGATAGCTGCAGCTCGATTTTCTGACCATCGACCACCACCCCGACCTTGGTATCGACGGCGACGTTCCACAACCGCTCTGCGACAGCTGCATTTAGGCTAGCGAGCAGATTTGCAGCACGAGGGATGCTGGCACGACCTATGTCGACATGTATGAGGCCCGATCGTAGATGGACATCGTCAGCCACTAACGATCGCCTCAGGTCCTTCTGTAGCGTGATCGCTAGCGGGTCAGTGACCTCGATTAGATGTGCGACGCGGATGGGTCCTTCTGAGCTCACGTCCGGCGTCGCGAGCCTCTCTTCGCTGAAAACCGGTTCCAGTTGGCTGCCTATCAGCACCGGCCGATTTCGTCTGAACTTGTCGATGGGTAGCGCTCGACGTTTCGGTGGGCTGCCATTGGCGACCATTCGCCAATAATGCGGCGGCGGAACTGGTATATCGATCTCTCGGCAAATCGCTGCGATCGCCCCGGCCGGAGCGCCGAGATCGGCGCCGACCTCTTCCAAGGGTTTCGTCCAGACGAGATTGTGGAGCGCTGTGCGGGTAACGGTTGTCATGCGACTACTAGCAAATGGTGACGCCACAATTTCCTGACGGAAGGATCCCTAACGATGTGCTCTTCATCCGATACAAGCGGATGCTCGCAATGTCGTTCACTAAAGCCCCTACTAAACCGGAAAGGCGTTCAAGCTGGAATAACCGGAGCTTCAGGATCATGGGGTCCTGGAACAAGCCCGGCCGCAACCACGTCGCCTGCTCCAATAATATGCTTCTCCTGGTCATCGAAGAAAATATGCGCACGGGTGGCTTTAAGAATTGGAGCCTTCTCGTGCCTGCCGACGAAATGCGCCTCATCGGCCGGTGTTCCCCATGCCCGCAAAGTATGGACAACCCTTTCATGCGCCGGTGCATTTCTGGCCGTTACTATGGCAATTCGGACACGACTCGTCCCGTCGGTCCTCATGAATTTTTGCCTCAGAGCAGCCAGCTTTGGAAGAAACGTCTTCCCAAATGGACCGCGCTCCATCGGCACTGTGGCGTTATCGCGTTCATACTGAAGAAAGTGTTCCAGCCCATGTTCGTTGTAAAGTCTGTCGGATGCCTCACTAAAGACCACTGCGTCACCGTCCAAAGCGATCCTAACCTCGTCTGAGGGGTTCTCATCGACATTGCTTGGGAGAGCGCCGAGCCTGGCCGCTGCAGTCCCAGCAAGCACTGCGGCTTTGACATCATAATCATCGTTCGAAAGGAAGAGGTCTACATTCCACGCCCTTACGAATGGCGCTACTGAACGACCGCTTGTGAAACTCCCTCTTCTAATCGGCAAGCGATAGTGGTCGAATGAATTGAAGGCTCTCAACGAGAGATCGGGTGAATTTTTGGAAAGCAAAATTACATCGACGAGCGGCTCTTGCTCGGCAGAGTTCAAGGCAAGCAAACGCCGCGTCACCTCGAAAGCCGCCCCAGGCTTGAGGGGTTCCTTTTCTCGAGCCCGCTGAAGTTCAGCATAGGCATGGACACCGTCTCGTTCGAAGACCGAGTGCTCCTCTACGAGGTCGAACATTGCCCTGGTCGAAATTCCTACCGTAAGCGGCAAACCACTCATTTGTTCGTTCATAACACTCACTATACTGCTTACACGTCCAATTTTCTCGACCAAGAAGCCAGATGCTCGATTATTAAGCAATTGTAGGCATGGTGCCCGCATCGGTTTTCACCAGCTAGAGATTTCAATGACGTCCACGATAGCGCTGTGGCATTTGCGGAAAGAGCAGCACGAGATTATCGGAAGGGCGCCGAGTCTCGAGGTTCATATCAACCTCTGGCGGCACAATCCCGGAAACGCCGACCACAATCTGCTGGATATCGGTATACGGGTTTTAGATACCCAGGACCTGAATGCCATTAAGCTCTTTGTCCCGGCCACTATTGCAAAGCCAGCAATCTCCGATCTTGGATCACTGCTACGCAACCAAGATACCTTAAGTGCGGTATTCAACGAAGTCCTGACTATTGGCACGAGTGATCCTGTCACCAAGGCGTTCACTGTAAAACGGGGCACCGAAGCATATGTTACAGTTCATCCTATTAATATTGACGCATACCTAGCCGTCGAAAATTTGAAGGACGGCGCGGAAACGCAAGGGACACTAATATCTATATCGGCAGATTTTTGTCAGCGACTCCACAGCCCTGGCGAGCACTACATCAGATTGCGGATCAAGCTCGCCGGAGGCTCAGAGAGGGCCTTCAGTTCTGATACCAGTGCGGAGGATGGCATCTTTCTAAGTTCATTTTCCGTTTCCGAAATTACCGAGGTTCGCTTTAACGAAGCGAGAAGCTTACCTAAAATGCTTCTTAGACGAGTGATGCAAGAGAGATGGGCTACTCCGAGAATTGAAACTCTCCATTACTTTTTGGTTCGGGACTCTGGATTCGATTTGATCGCGTCGCACTCAAATTTCCGCAAAATGCGCCGCCTAGAGGCAAAAATATGGGATGACTACTTGCGCGATCTGGCTCCAGACATAGCCGCCGATAAAATGATAATTTATCATTGGCGCTACGGTGGGGCAGATGAAGGCGCGGTTTCGGATGTAGTGACGCTGGCGAAATTCCGCCGGGCGCGAAACAATATCTGGCGCTATGCTGTTGTCGTCGGCCTTCTTGGTGCCTTCGGCAGCGGCGTTCAAGCGGTCTTTGTCGCCTTATGGGGTCTTACCTGTTGGGGGCCGGTGGCGACCTCACTGGCGGCACTGGTCTCAATTCTGCTGCTGCTGATCATCAGCTACCACCTTTTCAAGCCGCGCCGAGACTGAGGCGATTGTTATGCGAAATGACGTGCGGTATTCATGTGATTCGCGTCCCAAGGAGGGGATCTTGCATCAGACAAGCTATGAGCTAGGCCGGCAGGCTCAGGAGGTCGTTGTTCACGCCGATATTGGGAATGTTGTCCGTGGTTTACGGCTACTTTATCCAAACATCGAGCTGTGGTTCGCCATGAAGGTCGCTCCTGGTTTGCAGGATGGTTCTCGTGCCATCTTTCAGCGCGGAAGCGACGGCCTAGATGGTTTTGTGATCGCGAAGCGAACCCTTCACGAGAGAAAGGTTTGCACGCTGTGGATTGATCCCACTAGGCGCAGGCAAGGGCTAGCTTCGGATCTGCTGGGTGAGGCCTGCGAATGGCTTGGAACCAAATTTCCCCTGATCACTGTTGGTGAAGAGCGATTGCCCGAATTGGCAGGGCTATTCGAGCGTCACTCTTATGTCTGCACCGGTGCCATGGAAGGAATTTATCGCCGGCATCGAAAAGAGTTCGTTTTCAATGGGTGGCTGTAAGCTATTGCAATTCGATAACTTGATCGAGGGCGTCAAGATCACCAGAATTCACGTCGTGCATATCAACGCCGAGATTCTTGGCCACATCGCGAAGCGTCGTCGACTCAATTTCCTGCAAAAGAGCGATCGCTTCGGGGCTGCTTAGACTAGCTGGCCAAGTGCGATTCTTGAGAATCAGAGACGGTTCGCCGGTTATCAACACAATTCTGCTCAGGCCAATTGCACTAAAAAATTCAAAGGGCACCTGAAGCGGCGCCTCATCCACGATCAATATGCCATGACCATCCAAGATAGCTCTCTTGCGATCAATTGTAGAAAGCTTTGCGATCCAGCTGGCTAGAGCCGTCTGGTTCTCAATGGCGTCATCCACGGTGAGAACATCAGTCGGACGATCGATCGATCTCAATATCGCGCTTGCTTGAATGTGAGTGTATTCTGGGCGCCGCGACACCAAGTTCCGGATCATCGAAGTTTTTCCAGATCCAGATAGACCTCCGATAAATATCATGTGAGCACCTTTAGCACTGGATGCATCGCATTAATACTCATCCATGATTGCGGTGGTCGCAAATGATAATATCCACTGAGTTCTCTAAGTGAGATTGGCGAAACAAGACGAACAGGATCTAGTATAGTAATAGCCTGTGCTAATTTTACATTTGCCAAATACCTATCGAAATACTCGCGCGAGCATCCTGTCCATAAGCCGAGCTGCTGCCATAACTCCACAGGAGTTGCCGTGATGATTTCTCCAACCGTGAACCTTCCGACTATCGACGAAATGGGGGCGGTCGCATACAACAGTGCAGGAGTCCCGACCGCCACGTTTCGAGGCCCCCGGCGGCGTAACTCAAACCGCTTCTCTAGGGCCAGAATCATTTCAACCCACGTTGGTGCGATGCTGAGAATCAGTGCCACAGGATTCGTCCATTTGAAGGCGCAGGTTGGCTAGGTCCTATGACAATTGGGCTCCTGCGTCCACAATCTAGCTGCAGAGCGTCGCCTATTTAGTGCAGCGCTCTGTCGTAGCTCTAGCTGTCCGGAAGCCCTTGATACCGCTGGTCACCCGTGGCGCTTTCGGAACCCCTTCAGGGCGCCCTAAACCTCCTTGGCGGCGTCTGAGGGGCGTCCTATGCGTCAGAGGCACAAACCAGGAAGGTGCTTCATTGTGACGATCCGGCGAATACGCGGAAAATGTGCTGGCCGGCTATCGCTCACTCGCCAACATCGCTGCTGTTGAGGCTGCACATGCGTATCAACCAGCCTCCGCCGGCTTGCCGCTCCAAAACACTGAGTGATGTTCCGTTTCCCGTCGCCTCACCTTCTGAATATGCAGCGAGGCACCAAGCCAGGTCGCCGGACGAGTTCGCTTCCACGATAGCAAGGGTTTTGTCCCCGACCTCACCTTGTGTCCAGATGCTGTGGAGTGCCTCAATAGCCGCGCGACCTCGAGCCGGAGGCGCGTAGGGAGAATGCACTTCCCCGTCAGGTGTGAAAATGGCTGCACAACCGGCGGCATCTCCGGCACGGTAGGCAGCGACATAGCCCTCCCAAAGTGCCTGCAATTCATCGCGGATCGACATCCGTAGAGTTCTCCGTCGTTGCCAGGCTTACTTTACAGTTCCGGCCGTAACTCATCTCTGAGAAGTTCGATCAGCCTCCCAGCATCTTTCTCAGTTAGCTTCGGCAACTCCTCACACACGCGATACCAAGGCAACTGAGTGTCCGCGTAGATATGCCTGGTGACCCTGGCCTCGGCCGGTCTGTCCAAAGTGCCCACCGTGATATTCGTCAACCAGTCATCCTTTGACCTCAACGCCTGCCATGCAATCCGAGACCCGCAATGAGCACAAAAGCCACGTTTCCCGTCACCTGATGAAACATAGTATTTCGGTTCGTCCTTCAGATATTTGAGAGTGCCGGCCTTAATTAAGACCGTAATCTCGGCCGGTTGGCCTGTGCTGCGCTGGCAAATGGTGCAGTGGCAGATATAGCCGTTATGCAGATAGACCTCTGCCTCGTATCGAACGCTGCCACAAAGACATCCTCCAGTGACTTTCGTTGGTTCCTGCCCCACCTGCTGCCTCCAATGAGCGGTTCATCAAGCGCGTCCTGGCGCTTGCCTAGCCGCGATTTGCCGGACCTAGGGCCGGTGAAAGGCTACTCCTGTTGTCGAAGCAGTAGTTGCAAAGGCCAAGGTGGCTAGCAGTTGCCAACATAGGGTCGAATGGCTGGCCGCAATGGATGCATTCGATCTTGCCAACGGGGCCATATCGCCCGCTCGTCGCCGCGTGGCGCCTCTTGAGATAGACCTGAACTTCCTTATCCGGGAACACAGACTTGTCAGACATACGCCTTACTCCCCACTCTACGGGGAAGCCTTATATCAGAGATGACTAATATTCATAGCGAATGCCTTGGCCTTCTCCTTGGTGGTCAGCACCGTGCGCCAATGCGGCTTGTCGAACACACTGACAATGTAGGTCGTGGCCGCCTTGTCGGTCATCTCGTCCTCTGAACAGAGAAAGCCCGCGCCGCTTGCGGGAGGCGCGGGCCGATCGGGAGCCAGTGAAGATCCCGATCTTAAGGCAGTGATGGGGTGAGCATCGCTTGCCGCAAGCAAAAATAGTTAGAGATTGCTAATGTTCCGTCAAGCCGGTTTGGTCCGATCGAACGTCGGCTTCCAGTCGCGGTTGCGCCGAGCCTGTATGCCTTGCATAGTCGGGGATGACCGTGAAGAACACCGGGCGCCGATCGCGGCCGGCAGCCTTGCAATCTGAGCAGCCGAACAGCCGGACAAGATCCCAGTGCATTGAGCCGTGATCATGCCCGAGCTTGTCTATCAGCGCCTGGATGTCGAGTTGTGTCGACTTGCAGCACGCCGGGTGCTCGCAATTGACATACATCGTTTCGCGAGCGGCCAGGGTGTCGGCGAGGGTCTTCATCCTCGGAATCGCTCGGTGTGCCAATGGATCTTGCCATCAATCCTCATGGGCTTATGGATCATCAGCCGTTTCGGCAGATGTTCGGGATGGACCTCGATCAGCGTGATCTTGATCTGCGGCTTGCAGCGGCTGCAGTCGAATTTCAGCGACATCGGATCAACGCCGCCGCCATAGACCATCATCAGGTCGGCCGATCGGCAGTAGCGGACATTGCCGCAGCTGCATTCCGCCTTCACAAGCATATTGTGCCGGGTCGCCTTGCCCAGCGTGTCGATTGGGTCGTGCGCCATACGGACAAATGAGAACATATTCCTATATAGTCAATGCCTCTTGACTCTTTTGTTCTCATTTTGTTCACTTCTGGCAGAATAGCCACAGGGAGGCTACTAACATCGTGCTGTGCCGATTTTGGCCGCCCGACGCAGTGCCTTAGATTGATGAGCGACGAACCTGCCAGACTTGCTGAAGGCATAACAGCAATCCCGCGCGAGCGAGCGCGCATCGAAAACCACGTCTGTGAGCATGTTGGATGCGGCCTGCGGGCGCCATTTGGTTTTGCGAAGCCAAGGCGACCCTCGCATTGGTTCTGTCTCGAGCACCGCAGCGATGGCGATCGGTATCTTTGACGAGGATAGATCCATGACGCGCCACACCTTCGCCGCAGAACTCGAGAGCGTCGCCGAACATATAGCTGATGCCCCTCGCGCGGATCTGCAGATCATGCTGCGCCGGGCTGCCCTGATGCTCCGGAACGTCGGGAACTTGGATCTAGACTCCAACGTTGACGATTCGCTCGCTGGGCTTGCCGCTGAGATGGGTCTTTCAAAGCCCGAACTAATCAAGAAGATCATTGGCGACTGGCTCATTGCCAACGCCTATTTGCCGGTGCCTTACCCCCTCGATGAGGATAGCAACGTGGACAGAACCGCATGATCAACGCACCAAGGCACGCACTCGACTACTCCGATCGCGACATTGATTGCCAGGAGGCCATGGAGCCCGGCTTCCAAGCCATCGTCGATTGCATGCTGGAGGTTGGCTGGGCGCGTGGCGAGATCCTTCGGTCACTTAAGCGGCTCATCGCCGCCGACAATATGACACAGAAAGAGAATGCCAGGACCGAAACTCAATTGGCAATCGCGCGCGCCATGATCCGCGCGGGCAAGCCGTTTTAGTCGCTATCTGGAGTATCTAAGTTGCGCCCGCGTCATCTTCACCAAGGGTGAAGCCCCACTGATACGGGGTGAGACCAATTGGAACTTTGTTGATCGATGGGACTGCGGGAAGGACGTTTGGCCTGAGCGACTGATACCCATCGAGATAGCCTTCGTCGAAGGTCTTGCTAGGGTAAGCGGGAATGTTCTTTACGATAGTCATGGTGCCTTTTGCCTAGGTGCCGGCGGGCGGCTCGTTGATCGCCCCTTCATCAAGCTCCGCCTCTAGGCGGTCGCTGATCGAATCGGCTTTGCCGGCGCCGGCGATCGGTTCACCATCGAAGCCCTGCAGCCACACGTCGGCAAATTCCTCCCAAAAAGCTGGGACATCGCGTTCCTTGCCGTCCTTGCGGGCCTGTGCGCCATACATCCATGCGTAGGTGATCCGCTCCTGGTCTTTCTTAGCCACCGCCATTGTCGTCTGCCTCTCGAAAATCTTGCAGCGAAGCGTGCCGCAAATCTTCCTCCCCGCGCAAGTGCTTCACACGGCCGATCAGCCCCGGCTTGACCCATTGCGTAGTCGACCGCTTCATGCCCTTGGGCGCGGTCCCTGCGTGGGCCTGGACGCGTGTCCAGAGCCGCTCGCGCATCTCGCGGTTGAGCGTGATGAAAGCCGAGCCTACATAGCGGCCGGTGCCGCGCTCTGCCATCAGTGCGAAGGCTGGCTTGCCCGCTTCACGCTCGACGCCGAGCAGCTCGTATTCGTCGATCGAGTAGCATTTCGCCTTCAGCCAATTCGTCGACGGGCCGCTGCGGTATTTGCTGTCGCGGCGCTTGGACACCATCCCCTCGAGCCCGGCCTCGTCGACGAGATGGAAGATCGCGTTAGCATCGCCTGGCAGTGACTGGCTAAACTGGATACGGCCACCATCCGGTATCATCTCAGCCAGGATTTCGCGCCGCTCCTCAAGCGCCATGTCTCGCAGATCGTGCCCGTTGAGGTGCAGCAGATCGAAGGCGACGAAATAGAGGTCATGCTGTCGGCGGGTGATCGCCTTGCGCAACTCGCCGAAGTCAGACAGGCCGGCATCGTTGAGCACGATGATCTCGCCATCGAGGATGGCGCTCTCGGCTCCTAGCGTTTCCGCCTCTCTCACCAGGTCGCGATACTTCGCCGTCCAGTCGTGGCCGTTGCGCGTGTAGATCCTCGTGCCGTCTTCATCGATGATGAGCTGCGACCGATAGCCATCGAACTTGACCTCGTGAATCCAGTTGTCACCCTCGGGAGGCTTCTCCACCAGCGTAGGCATCAAAGGCGGGATGAACTTCAAACGCATGAACTGAACTCGCAAAACCGCGATTCAATTAGCATGCGCTAAAATGGTTCCGGAACATTTTAGCTAAATCGAATGTTCAATGGTCATGACGAAGCCATCCCACCTTGGACCGCTTATTCCTAGCAAGCATGACGGCGGCGACCATTCCGACGAACAGGACAATTTCTATTCCTGTCCAATCTGCGGCCAGATGGTCGACATGCGCGATCTGCGACAGGTCATTTGGCACGAACGGCCGAAGCACAAGCCGTTCATCGTGCTCGTTGATTAGACGCGGCGCTTCAGGGAAACGAGCCTAACATTTGCCACGCCTGAACAAAAAAGCCCGCCACCTTGGGTAAAAGGTGACGGGCTCCGAAGACGCCAGCAGAGGGACATCAGCTGGCCGATACGTAACTTTGTGCGGAAACATTAGTTGCATCTAAAATACAAAGCCCGCCACCTTTCGCGTGCTGATGATCGATAAATGGCTGTAAGGCTAAATAGCCTTTTCGCTTTATGTCGCTCCGATCAAGACCCACAGGCCCCAGAGACCGATCGGCACTGATACAGGTATCCATTCCAGCGTCTTGTGAACGCCCAGCCATTCCTGCGGATTGTAGAGCCAAGGGCTCTCGACCGGGGTCCAATACCATTTGGCGGCATCGATAATGGAAAGGCTTGTCCAGGTGCCATCCTGTAAAAACCAGAACACCTGCATGCCGAAGATACCGATCCCGGCCAGCAGCGCAGCAGCTCCAAAAATCCAATCGTATTGTTTGGTCACGCTATGCCTATTTAGCCTTTTAGCGGCTTCGGATCGACCCCACCACGACCAGAGCGCCCATCACTACGGCCGTGCCCGGAACCGACAGCCAATCCAACACATGATGCACACCAAGCCAGGTCGTCGGATCGTTCAGCCATTGGAAGATTTCGGGTCGGTTTGGCGTTATGAGAATCTTGCCGACGTCGATAAACGAAAGCGGCCACCAGATCCCGTCGCGCAGATACCAGAAGATTTGCAAGCCAAAGCCAGCGATGCCGCCGAGCAGAATCAACGCTCCCGATATCCACTCGTCGTCATCGTCCTTCTGTCCAGCCATTCAACCCCCTAAAACGTTGTCTCGCCTTTTAGGCTTTTAGCCGTTAGCCCAACGCTTGGCGATCCAGTCGTCGACGGCCTCGATGAAAATGTCCTTCATGCGCATGCGCGACTTGAGCGAGGCCATCCGGTCCTTGGAAGTGGCCCCCGGTCGGGAACATCGGAAGTTCTAGCGCATTGCTAGTGCACGCCATTGCGACTCACTGCCTACGGATTCGAAGTGCGACCCTCGATCACAAATGTATGGGAGTTGGTGCGAGAAAGCGTAGTCGGCTTCATCAACGACAATGCTCTTAGTCATGGGGCGGCGATGGCTTTTTATGCCGCCACGTCGCTGGCGCCGATCCTGCTGATTGTGGTCGCTATCGCGGGTCTCGCTTTCGGTCATGATGCTGCACAATTGGCTTTGTCTGCCCAGATCTCCGGGCTGATGGGGCCAGAAAGCGCAAGTCTCCTTCAGACCGCGCTCGAGAGCGCGTCCGGCAAATCATCCGGGACTTGGGCGGCGGTCATTGGCATCATCACCTTGTTCGTGACCGCTTCTGGCGTCTTTGGTGAAATGCAGCAATCGCTGAACACGATATGGAAGGTTGAACCTCAGGGAAGTTCGTTGTCGCGTATAGTCCGGGCCCGTGCAGCAAGCCTGGGTTTGGTCGCAGCACTCGGTTTCATGTTGCTCGTATCTCTCGTAGCCAGTGCGGCGATCTCGGTGCTGGGCAATTTCATCAACGCTCAGATCCCGTTCGGCACAATCGTCCTCGGCGTGACCAACACGGTCGTTTCGTTTGTCCTGATCTCGGCGATGTTCGCCGCAATCTACAAAGTGTTGCCTGATCGAACCCTCGAATGGCGCGACGTAGGGATTGGTGCTGTTGTGACCGCTGCCCTGTTCACGCTCGGAAAATCACTCATTGGCTGGTATATCGGCACCAGTGCGATCGCGTCCTCATATGGTGCCGCCGGTGGACTGCTCGTCATACTCCTCTGGGTTTACTACTCATCCGAAATCTTTCTTCTCGGGGCCGAATTCACTCGCGCCTATTCCCTTCGACATGGCAGCAGATCCGATCTGGTCGCGCTGGTTCACAGTGCTTTGCCCGCAAGAGTCGTCCCAGTGCGCGCAAAGCAAAAGTCCAACTCTGCCGGCGTCGTCGTGTTGTTGGCGGTGGCGTGCGCGAGCGCAACGATGACCGCGCTTATGCTGGGTCTTCGCCGCCCGTAGACCTCCCGGCCGGCAGGCATGCGAAGAGAAGGGATGGCGAGCAATGGATCCTGACGATCTCAACACGAAACCGATCGTCACTGTGTTCGGCGGAACAGGCTTTCTCGGGCGCAGGATTGTGAAGCGGCTCCTAGAAGGAGGGGTTACGGTCCGCGCCGCATCCCGCCACTTGGCTCGCGTGAGCCCGATCTTTTCATCGACTGGAAGGATGCCCGAAGCAGTCGAGGCCAATATATTGGATGCAGCCTCGATCGGCTCGGCCATTGCCGGATCACAGGCGATCGTGAATGCTGTCAGTCTTTATGTCGAGCAGGGCGTCCAGACGTTTGAACGCGTGCACGTGAAAGCCGCGGCTGATCTCGCCGCCGCGGCGCGCGATGCCAAGGTCGACCAGTTCATCCATATTTCGGGGATCGGCTCGGATCCTAAATCGGATTCGAATTACATCGGGGCACGTGGGCGCGGAGAAGTAGCGGTGGAGAGCGCATTTCCCGGCGCTTTCATTGTGCGCCCCGCCGTCATGACAGGACCTGACGACGCTTTCCTCATGACCATTGTGAGACTGATACGGCTCCTGCCGGTCTTTCCGGTGTTCGGCAATGGTGGCACACGGCTTCAACCGGTCTGCGTGGAAGACGTCGCAGAAGCGGTGAGCGTGCTGATCTACGGGCGAAACCACAGGGGTTCCTCCATATTCGAATTCGGTGGCCCGCGCATCTATACCTATATCGAACTGCTCAGGGAGATCGCCCGACAGCTCCATACGAACATCAAGCTGATGCCGGTGCCGTTTGCGGTGTGGAACGCCTTGGCTGGCGTCGCGGAACTCCTGCCGGTCGCGCCCATAACGCGCAACCAGGTCGATCTTATGCGTCACGACAATGTGGCAGCAATCGACGTGCCGGGCCTGAAGGAACTCGACATCGAGCCCCGGAACATCGACGAAGTGATCCGCTTGATCGAACAGCGCGCGTGACGCAGCTTCGCGCTCGGCCCGCGCCAGCCCGGTGGCCTGCCAAAGGAGCCGAAGCGCAACGTCATGGACCTTATGGTCAGATCGATCAGATCAAGGTGAAGACTCGGGATTCCCGACAGGATCCTCCGACAATTGGTCCGTTTGGACTTCTTCCGTGACAACTTCGAAGCCAGCAAGTCTGGATGCGCCGAAACTGGTTGAGAGAGCAACATCAGTCGCGTCGCAACCCGTCGCCATCAGGATCCTACCTATGCGCGGGCGGTTGTGCCGAGCATCAAACGTGAACCAGTGACCGCTTAGATAAGCTTGAAACCATGCACTGAAATCCATGGGATCCGGCACCGGAGGCACCCCGATGTCGCCGAGATAGCCGGTGCAATAGCGCGCGGGGATATTCATGCAGCGGCACAGTGCGATCGCCAGATGCGCAAAATCGCGACAGACGCCGGTTCGATCTTCGAAGGCGCCATAGGCGGTCCGCAGCGGATTGGCGGCTTGGTAGTTGAAAGCGATGTGATCGTGCACGAAATTGCAGATCGCCTGAACCCGGGTCCATCCAGGCGTGGTATTGCCAAAGTTCGCCCAAGCGATGTCACCAAGCCGATCGGTGTCGCAATAGCGGCTTCCGAGCAGAAACCTAAGCACCCCGTCCGGGAGTTCCTTGATATCGTGCTGAACGGCGCTCGGCAGGACAACATCCGACTTGCCGGTGTCGTATATTTCAAAGGTCGTCGATATCGTCGTCAGCCCTGCCGGCGCTTCTATTCTCGTGCACGCGTTGCCGAAAGCATCCATGTAGCCGCGGGCCTCGATCGGGCGATCAAAACCTATGACCTGCTCTGTGAGCAGATCGACGCGGCGTGAGGGATGAATCTCAAGGACCAGCAGCATTGGGGTCGGCTGCGGGCATTCGTAGGTAAGGCTGAAACCTGCGCGGATCCGCATCGATGCTCCAATGTTCTAATTCAGGAACCGGGCAAACTCCGGGTTTGCCAAACAGTTCCGGAGAACATCAGACAGCGCTAATTTTTGTTGGCGCGGTTTCCTTCGCCACCTTCACCTCAACGCTCATACCCAGAAAACTTGACGCGCTTCCGGAGTAACTTCCGGAAAGTGGGATGGCTTGTCGGGGATGGCGAGCCACCGCCACCCTGATCAAATCCCGGTTGCCGACAATGCCGTTGGTTGGATCAAACTCGATCCAACCGGCCCCAGGCAAGTAAACCTGGCACCAGGCATGCGTTGAGCCACCGCCGCGGACAGCATCACTATCGCGGCTCGGCACATACACATAACCGGTCACGAAACGAGCAGCAAAGCCAAGCGAGCGAACCGCTTCCATCATGAAAAGCGCAAAGTCTCTGCATGTGCCCTTGCGCAGATGCAAGGTTATGAGCGGTGGTTGCGTTCCGGTTTCGAACCGGCGGGAATACACGAAGCTCTCGTGGATGGCGTAGCAGAGCGTCATCAACAGTTTCCCGGTCTCGGTCTGTCCTGCGGCACTGAGAAACTGTCGTGCCCATTTGCCGACCTCGTCACCATCATCGGCGTGATGGCGCTTCATTGTTTGCGCGAGGTCGGCTACCTCATCGGGATCGTAGGAGAATGGATAGTTCAGCGCGGCCTCATCGATACGGAAATCGGGCGCATGCTGCGGTGTGTGATCGAGCCGAATGTCCGTCGCGAAATGAAGTTGATTGGCCGAGCCGTCGAAATCGATCACGGCTACGCAGTTTCCAAAAACGTCGTGGATCCATCGAACCTCGCTCGGCTCGGGCCTTACGGATAGGGCGTGATCCAGAAGTCGTTGATCGAAACTGTCGCGCGGCCTGAACATGAGCCTGTGCTCGCCAAACTTCACAGGCCGGTTATAGCGATAGACAGTGGTGTGCTTGACAGAAAAGATCGGCATCGGCGTCCGTCAATGATCCCTGGCACGTTACATCAACCTAGCGCCTAATCGGACCTCAAACGAACTGTTTCCGCTTCTAGCGATCCTCCCGGCAGCGGTCGCAAAAGCTCAGCCTCTGGCCTTGTCAGATGGATCCACGCACTCCAGTCGGGCGGCTGGAGCACAACAACTTGCCGATTGTGGTAAGGCGCCAGATCCGGCCCCGGCTCCGTCGTGAGCATAGTGAAGGTTGGCGGCTTGTTGCCTGCGCCTTCCTTCCACAACCCGGCGATGGCCATGAAGGAGGAGCCATTCAGCGAAAATCGATGCTTCGCCTTTGGATACTTCGTTCCCGTGAATTCGAAGAACGCTGAGGCGGGAACAAGGCAGCGCTTGCTATTGGCAAACTGTCGACCTTCGGAGCGGAAGTTGAATACTGGTCCGCCTTTTGGTCCCGACGGAGGAAAACCAAACGTCATCGAAACCAGTTCGATGGCATCACCGGAGGCGCGCATGATCGGAGCTCGGTCGTTGATGCGGATGTCGTCTGCCTGCGGCAGATCCAGTTCAGTTTGGTGGGTAGGGATGTTGACCGCCAGCGACTGCATCATCCGGCAGTATTCTGCCCAGGCAATATGCTGCTCGTAGTCGTTGCACATCGGAGACTCCGCACAGTGGATTGTCCAACATAGCGCCTGGAGATCGTCCAGACAGGATCAGCTGGTGCGATGAGGCGCGGTGATGGCTCTGGACGGCACTCTGCGGAAACCGATACGTCGATCCATTCCTTTTGTGTTAGCACGAGGCCGTTTTTTGTAGCGCGGCCTGGTGAAGGGCGACGTTACACGACCAATCCGAAAACAGTCGCAATCTCAGGCCTCCCCGAAATAACGCGCACGCGCCCGATCGTCAGAGGGTGCCTCTGGTCCCAAACCGATGACATCAGGAACACGTGTCGGATCCTGGGCGAAGAGTGCAAAAGCATGCTCACGCCGGCAGTCGGCCGCATCACCGCGCTCGAACAGCAAAGCTGTCTCCATTGCTTCCAGCCGTCGCATGCGGCCATAAAAGTCATCATGGTCCCCGGCATAAGCATCTGCTGCCGACTGCCAATCAATGACGGCGGCGGCGGAGAGGGCCATGGCGGCAGCTCCGGTTCCGGGGGCAATTCCGGTTCTGGTGGCGGCGATTCCGACTCCGGCGGTGATGACGCCGGTGGCAATTCCGGATCTGGCGGCGGCGATGATGGCCCAGGCGACGACCACGGTGCCGACGAAAACGGCCATCATGAACAAGAGCATGTGAACTCCGCGGGCGACAAAGTCGAGGTGGATGGCAATAAGATCGAGGTCACCCATCCGGACGGCACCAGGGAAGAGATAGAGAACGGCAGGCTTGAGACCAAAGATGCATCAGGCCGCACAATAGCCGAGCGCGCGGCCACCCCTGCCGATATTGCCCGCCTGCAGGGCCTATGAGCTAACCTGCTTTGTCCAGGCGACGCTATTGCAGCCTCGCCTGGCACACAGAGCGGTATCGAGGATGAACACTTTCGCCAGGGGGATCGCAGAGGCAGGAAATCGCGTCCATGGTCGTTTGCCCCTCAGCGTGTTTGTTCTATGGTCTCTCGATGAAGTCACTTCCCTTGGCAGTCAAGATTGCCGACATCGTCGCTGCTGCCAAGCGGCGGCAAATCCCGCTCGACGTCGAGGCGAAGGCTGAACGCCTGTTGAAGGATCATCCCGAGGCAGAGGCTAGCCGCTCCGAGATCGCAGATACCTTGCGGGATGAAAGCGTCGCGCTCGGGTTGATCTCAACTTAGAGTCTCTGATGGGGATTCTGCGATGACGCGCGACCAGATGCTCGCCACTCCGATGCGCCGACGCCGTCGCGCCCGATGCGTGGTGCACGGCAATGATCGTTCGGTGCGGTGCTGGTCGGCCCCACGCTTCATCCAGTCGTGATAATGTAGTGCAAAGTTGCTGGCGCCGAGCGGACGCCCCTCCGCTTCGGGTTGATCCCAAGACCTCCTATTGCCCGGCCTGACCTCTCTTTCTAGCTCTCCGGGACGAGCCTCGACCTGATTGCGTTGATGGCATCTGCGGTCGCAAGGTCGAGAGCCAGGTTCAAGATGCTCAGTTCACTGTCGCGCACATATTAGCAACCCCTTGACGAACTTGCAGGCTGCGCCAGAATCCTATGCATGGCGCGGGAAATCAACATCGGTGACAGGGTGGCGATATTCGCCACGGTGGGCAAGCGCATCGAAGACCGCGTGACCCTGCACATCCTTACGAGCCAACAATCCTATTCGATCGTCGATCCAAAGGCGAAGCTAGGCGACAGGATGAGATTCGAGGGCGATGTCGTCTTTGTCGACGAGGATCTGGGCCGTGTCACCGTGCAGGTGCTCGGCCGTGTCACGGTCGAAGCCAGCACGGTCGAGCTGGTGAGCAAGTTCCGGCGGCCGCCAGAAAAGGAGCCGCTGCAGACAGGCGTCTAAAACGCCCGCCAAGCCCGCGCCAGAACGACTCGAGCGGCAAGGGTGAAGGCAGGGCGGTCCGGCCCTGAACTCCTGGGGAACTGGCCTTCTCGACTTGGCGCGATGCTGCCTCTGAGAGATCAGGGACGCCCCCTCGTTGTTAGCAAATTTGCGTCCCTCGCGAGTCGCCAGCGGCCGTCGGCTTCCTTGCGCAAAAGGGTGAGTGTGTATCCCGACCGGCGGATGGGTTCTTTGCCCGGCGGCGTGGCCGTCATGTCGATGGAATTGCGGATATAGGCCCAATCGCCAAGGACCTTGAGTTCCACGATCTCGCTAGTGCCGCCGATCTTGGCGTCGCCCATATCCTTGGAGGTTGCAGCGAAGGCTTCCTTACCGAACGGCTCTTGGCCGGGAACCATGAAGATCACGTCGTCCGTCATCAAGGCGAGGACGCTCGCCAAATCGCCTTTCCTGCTTGCTGCCATCCAGCTGTCGACCACTTGCCGAATAGCGATTTCGTCATCCGTCATCGCTTCGTGTCTCCCGTAAGTCCCCGTGCGCAATGCGCATGAGCGGCGGACCGTTTTCGTGATACCTGGTGCGCATGCCGCGAATGGCAATGCCTATGAGTTTGGCGAGTGGCATCGACCTCATTTCCGATCTCGCCGTGACCATGGCACCAGTTATGGAACAGACCTGTGTTATCAACGCCTTGGACCTGCAACCAGAAAGCCTGCAGGATCGGATACGCGATGAGGTCATCAAACGGAAGCGTCGTGGTCGGTCGCTACGAGGTAGGAGCCTGGGCTCGCCTGACAGAATGATTCCCGACTTGGCTGATCAGCCGAAAGGCCTGTTCCTGCATGGTAGGAAGAATCCTACCTCCCCACGATGTAGCGGGCCAATTTCGTGGCCTTCAGTATTACAAAATCCACCTCAACTCAGCCGTGTCTTACGAACGCGTTCGCGTCGACACGTGAAGCGCTGCCGCGTGGTTCGCAGCCACGATTGAATCCGCAAAAGGCAAACCCGTCGCCACGCCTGCCGCAAGCGTTCCTACAAAGACGTCCCCAGCGCCGTGAGTGCTGATCAGCTCTACGGGAAGTGCAGGGAGGCTAATCAAAGCATCGTCGCGCTTCAAGCCGACCACGCCATCGCCGCCCGCGGTAACGACCACCGACGCGAACGATTTCGACAAGGCCTCACCAGCTAAAGCGGCGTCAGCCAGATTCGCGACAGGAATCCCGCAGAGTTCTTCTGCCTCGATGGCGTTTACAACCAGAACGTCGATCAACGCAGAGAAATCTTTTCCCATCGGGCGATAAGGCGCGGCGTTGACACAGACAATGGTGCCCGAAACCTTCGCCGCGCGAGCGGCGGCTATATTGATGGCCTCGGGCATTTCATTTTGCAGTATCAAGACCCGCGCATCCTGCCAGAGGTCTGAGGTTGCGACGGTATTGGGATCGACCTTCAGGTTAGCCCCTGAGACAATGACTGCACCGTAGTCGCCGCCCGCGTCGGAAATGGCGACGCTCATCCCTGAACCTGTATCGGCAAGGCGGGCCACCCTTGACGCATCCACGCCGCCGCCTTTTAGCGCGGCGATCAGGAACCGACCGAAATCATCATCGCCCACCGCGCCCGCAAACCTGACCATCGCTCCGGCCTTGGCAGCTGCCACGGCTTGGTTGCCTCCCTTGCCGCCAAATTTTGGCCGCCAGCCATAGCCGGTCACCGTCTCGCCCTTGCGCGGGCGATCGGGGGCGTCGATCATGATGTCGTAGTGAAGGCTGCCAACCACGGCGACGATGGGCTTGTCTGTCATGTCTGTCGCCGTTTGTTTGTGACCGCGCCCATAGTAGCTGCGAGATTTCTCTCCGCCGCCGCAAGATCGCGCTGGGCGACAGCCGCGAATACCGCGTCGAAGACCACGAGTTGGGCAATGCGGGCGGCTGCGTTCTCGCCAAGCAGCGGCGAGCCTTGCGCTGTCGAACACAGGACA